>DATEVP010000439.1:0-2861 GCA_035258465.1 Hyphomicrobiaceae bacterium | reverse complement strand
CTGGTGCGCCCGCTGCTGTGGATCCTGCTGGTGCCGCGCGAGCGGCTGATGCCGGTGGTGTTCGTGCTGTGCGTGGTCGGGGCCTATGCCATCACCTCGCGCGTGTTCGACATCTACGTGATGCTGTTCTTCGGCCTCGTTGGCTTCGTTCTGCGCGAGCTCAAATTCCCGATGGCGCCGATGATCCTCGGCCTGGTGCTGGGCGATCTGTTGGAGAAGAACCTGACACGTGGCCTCGTGCTGTCGGGTGGAAGCATCGTGCCGTTCTTCACTCGGCCGGTCTGCGCCGTCCTTTCGGCCATCACGATCATGTCGATCCTCTGGTCGATACCGGCCGTCAGTGAATCTGTGCGCGGCCTATTCCGGCGCAAGCCGGCGTAACGCGCCGAGGCGTGCCACTACTTCTCCATCAGGCCGCGAACGTAGCCGATGGCGCGCGCGGCGCAGGCCGGCCCGTCGGGCTCGTAGACGAAGGGCTCGACGGCTGCCATGCCGCGATACCCGCCTTCGGTGAGCGCCCGCAAGATCGGCCCGAAGGCAAGCGCGCCCTCGCCGGGGCCGCGGCGATTGGGATCGTTGAGGTGGACGTGGGCGATGAGGCCCGTCGGCAGCCATTGCTTGAGCAGGTCGGGGATCGCTTGCGCTTCGGCACGGCCCGCCGCGGAGCAGTCGATCATCGTTCGCACGGCCGGATGGGCGATGGCGCGGGCGATCTCAGCCGCCTCCTCGACCGTGTTGACGTAATTGGCCTCCGGCGGTGCCAGCGGCTCGATGCAATAGGTGACACCCGCCTTGGCGGCTGCGTCCGCGACGGCAGCAAAGCACGCGGCACCATGCTTGCGGCCCTCGGCCTCTTGGCCGGGCTCGAGCTGGCGCTGGGCCGGCGAGCCGTGCACCAGCACTTGGGCGCCGAGGTCGGCGGCGAGGTCGCACAAGGCGCGCATGACGTCGACGGTTCGCGCCCGCTGGCCCGCATCGCGCGACGTGATCGACAGCCCCTTCGGCGCAAGCATGAGGTAGTGCAGGCCGGTGACGGCCGTGCCGGCGTCGGTTGCAGCGGTGCGCACGGCCGCGCGCTCGGCGGCGGAGAGGCGGTGGGGCTCATCGCCCAGCGTGAACGGCGCAATCTCCAGGCCGTCGTAGCCGACCTTGCGTGCGAACTCGAACTGCCGCTCGATCGGCAGCTCACGGATGACCTCGTTGCAGAGCGAGATACGCATGGGCATGCCCGGCCACCATCTGCGTCGCAGGATTATCGGGAGCTTCGGTCGGAACGCTCAGGCCAGGCCCAGCGTCGCCTTCCTCACCACGAACGCCTCTGCATAGCCGCTGGGCGCCCGGCATTCCACCCCGCGCAGGCGCGCAAGCCCGCGAAACGTCTCCGCATCGAACCAATCCTTGGAGCGCTGGGTGCCGAAATGCGCCATGAGCAGCTCGATCTTGCGCTCCATCGCCTGAGCGTCGAGGGGAACGTAGAAGTTGGGCTGGCCCATGTCGCCATCCCACTTCGGAACCTCGTACTCCAGGATGAGGTGGTCCCGGAACGTGTTCCATGTGAGCTGGCAAACCTCGCGATGGTCCTGGTGCGCGTCGTCCCGGCGATGGGTCAGCACCACGTCCGGCTTGGCGCGCCCCTTCAGGCCCTCCATCCAGGATTTCAATTCCTCGCCGCGGTAGGGGTAGAAGCCATCCTTGAATTCCGCGAGCTCGATCTTCTTGCGGCGAGCCCCGGCGAGGAATGCGTCAGCCGACGCCTGCGCTTCCGCTGCACGCGGGCCGACGGCGCTCAGCACGCACCAATGAATGTCGAGATCGATGCCCGATGCGATCCAGCCCAGGATCGTGCCGCCCGCGCCGATCTCGATGTCGTCCGAATGCGCGCCGAGGCACAGCACAGAAAGACGATCGCCTGGGCGGATGAGCTGCAACGCTTTCATGATCGGCTGACTGCTAGGTTCGTTCCGGGCCCGCTTGGCCGTTCTGGATACGCCAGGGCATCTTGCCCTGCTCCACCATGTCCTCCAGGATCTGCCGGTCCCTCAGGGTATCCATCGCGCGCCAGAAGCCCTCGTATTTGTAGGCCATCAGCTGATCCGCTTTGATCAGGCGGCGGAAGGGCTCGATGACCAGCTCCTCGCCCTCGCGCATGTAGTCGAAGATCTCCTGGCGCAGCAGGAAGTATCCGCCGTTGATCCAGATGTCCGAGCGGTCGGAGGTGAGCAAGTCGCGCACCCGGCCCGTCTCGTCGATGTCGGCCATATGGAACGTGAGCGGTGGACGCACGGCGATGAAGCAGGCGATCTTGCCGCTCTTCCTGAATTTCTCGACCATCTCGTCGAGGTTCACGTCGGTCAGGCCGTCGCTGTAGTTGGCGAGGAAGATCTCCTCGTTCTTCACGTGCTCGCGCACGGCCCACAAGCGCTCGCCGATGTTGCGCCACACGCCCGTGTCGACCATGGTGATGCGCCAGTCGTCCTTGGGGTCGTTCAGCAGCTCCACGTTCTGGCCGAAGCCCGACACCGTGCAGTCGGCATAGACGTGCGGCCGGTAGTTGAGGAAGAACTCCTTGATGGTATTGGCCTTGTACCCCAGGCACAAAACGAAATCGGTGTGCCCGTACCGGCTGTAGTACTGCATCACGTGCCACAGGATGGGCTGGTGGCCGATGGGGATCATCGGCTTGGGCACGCTCTCGGAGTACTCGCGGATGCGAGTGCCGAGGCCGCCGCAAAACAACACCACTTTCATGGACGCGATTCCAGCGGGTCGACGATGGTTGCCTCGGGGATGGGCACGATGAACTTGGCGCCCCATCGGCCGACATGGGACATTTGCTGCAGGATCTCGTGCTTCAGGTTCCA
>DATEVP010000438.1:0-8534 GCA_035258465.1 Hyphomicrobiaceae bacterium | reverse complement strand
AAACCGGCGCGTGGAGATTACGGTCAACACGCGCTGACCATCCTGTGCCGAGGAGCGGGGCGGCAACGCAGTGCGGGCTGAAGGAGGTAGACATCCGGTTGTGGCACTCACTTACCGTTCGCGGCACCGCGGCGATTGCGTCGGCTATGAGAGTCACTGCGGCCGTGCGCCAATAAGGGTGCGTGGCATTTGCAGGACACCAGGCTAGCCCGTGTAGCGCGGGTGGAGCACAGGTTCGAGGGGCGGGGATAAGTTCTGCGGTTCATGAACTACATGCGCGGCGCATGACACCGGCGGCGCCCTGTGTTTTCCTGCGCATGCCTCGGAGATGAGGGCGCGGTGGTCCTGGAGCCGCACCTCAGCACAGGAGCCGGGGGTTGCAGTCCGCAAGCTTCGCCGGGTCGGCGGCCAGGCCAGCCGAGCGCCATGGCGGGGCCCGGATGCAGCAAAGTCGATGTCCGCGAACGGCCCGGGTCGGTGCATGACCAAGCAAGCGCCCGGAAACGTGCGGACACGACCGGGCAGGGCGTTCTTGCGCCCCTTGCCGGAGTTCAGGTCACGGTCGCCGGGCGCAGCCCGGACGCCCTGCCTCTCCTCTTTACCCTCGGGCGAAGCCGCCGCGAGGCTGAAGTGCATGGGCGCGCGGCCTTGGCCGTGCAGAGCATCGCCGCCTCGTCCTGAGCTTGTCGAAGGACGGGCCGCGCACACCAGCCGTGCTTCGACAGGCTCAGCACGGGGGTGGCGTGTGGGTGGCGTGCCCCCGATTCCACCGGTCGCCGAGAAGGGCGTGCCCGCGCCGGGCGGCAGGTGCTTGTCAGCAGAATTGCCTTGGGCACATCTTTGTGCATCGCGCGGAAGCGCAAAGTTGGTGCAATGTCACCCCGTCGTGATTGTGATCCCCGCCTGCCGCCGCCGGCCGCGGGTCAGCCAAGGAGGTCGTCAAATGCCGACGGTCGCGGAGAAGCGCGCCACATTCAAGCGCCTGCACGAGAGCGGACTGTTCGTGATGCCCAACCCGTGGGACGTGGGGAGTGCGCGCTACCTCCAGGGCCTGGGCTTCAAGGCGCTGGCGACGACGAGCGCAGGCTTTGCCTGGTCGCGCGGGTTCGGCGACGGCGGCGTGCCGCGCGACATGATGCTGGCCCACATCGCCGAGCTGTCGGCGGCGGCCGACGTGCCGATGAACGCCGACTTCGAGGGCGGCTATGCCGATGCGCCCGAGGGCGTGGCGGAGAGCGTGCGGCTGTGCGTGGCGACCGGCGTCTCGGGCCTGTCGATCGAGGACTACACCGGCAAGAAGGATGACCCGCTCTACGAGTTCGACCTGGCGGTGGCGCGGGTGAAGGCGGCGCGGGCGGCCATCGACAAGGCCGGCGGCGACGTCGTGCTGACCGGGCGCAGCGAAGGCCTGATCCGCAACCGCCCCGACCTCGGCGAGGCGATCCGCCGGCTCAAGGCCTATTCGGCCGCCGGTGCCGACTGCCTCTATGCGCCGGGCATCACCACGCGCGAGCAGATCAAGGCGGTGGTGGAGGCGGTGGCGCCCAAGCCGGTCAACGTGCTGATGGGCGGGCCGAGCGAACTCACGTCACGCGATCTGGAGGGCCTCGGCGTGCGCCGCATCTCCGTGGGCGGGGCGCTGGCGCGGGCGGCCTGGGGCGGCGTCATGCGCACCGCCAGGCTGATCGCGGAGGCCGGCAGCTTCAAGGGCTTCGCCGATGCCGCGCCGGGCGCCGAGATCACCAAGGCGTTCAAGTAGGGCAGGACCGGCAGAATGGGGTCAGACCCCTCGCTTTGACCGTGGCGATTTCAGGAGTGGTGGAGACGAGGGGTCTGACCCCAAAAAGCAGAGGGGAGAGGCGTTCACCGGCTCGCGTTGGCACGTGCATGCGGTGGATGACGCGCATCTCCCCGGCGATTTGCCGGACGGACGTACATGATCCGCGCTTCCGGGTGCTCCGTCTTGGCCTTCAGCGCGGCGATCAGCGCATCCTCGGCCTCCACGGCGATATGGTCCGACTTTGTCTTCAACTTGAGCCCGACGGTAAATCGCATCGGCATCGTCCTTGAACGGGGTGCGTGACCGCATTCTAGCACAGTGCCGGTGCATCCATGGCCTGCCTGGCCAAATCGATGACCACGATCGGGTCCGTCGGCGCTCGGACTACGCGTCGAAGAACACCGTTTCGTCCTTGCCCTGCAGACGGATGTCGAAGCGGTAGAGGCCGGGCTTGGCCGGGTCGGGCTTGGCGATCAGCGTCGCGCGGCGGTCGGCCGGGACGAGCGCCAGGATCGGGTCGGAGGCGTTGGCCGGCTCGTCGGCAAAGTAGATGCGCGTGAAGAGCCGCTTGAGGACACCGCGCGCGAAGACGCCGACGTTGATGTGTGGTGCCTGCTGCGCACCCTTGGGTCCCGGCACCGGACCGGGCTTCACCGTCTCGAAGCGGAAGCCGCCATCCTTGTCGGTCGGGCAGCGGCCGAAGCCGCGAAACGAGTTCGACTTGAGGGGCCGCCCGTCGCCCGGATGGGCGTAGCGGCCCTCGGCGTCGGCCTGCCAGACCTCGACCATCGCATCGGGCAGGATGTTGCCATCGCCATCGAAAATGCGGCCCTCGACGCGGATGCGCGTGCCGGCGACGCCCTGGTCGGCGACGACCGGACTGAAAATTTCCCGCCCGCCATAGAGGCTGGGAACCAGGCCGATGTGCAGATACGGGCCGACGGTCTGCGATGGGGTGCGTTCAGGCATGGTCGATGTCCGGCGGCGTCTCGTTGCGGCCCCTGAGCACGATGTCGAATTTGTAGCCCAGCGCCCATTCCGGCCTCGTCGTGGCGAGATCGAACTCGCAGATCAATCGCTCGCGGGCCTTCGGGTCGGTCACCGAGTTGAAGATCGGGTCGAAGGGGAACAGCGGGTCGCCGGGGAAGTACATCTGCGTCACCAGCCGCGTCAGGAACGACGGCCCGAACAGCGACAGGTGGATATGGGCCGGGCGCCAGGCGTTGGGATGATTGCGCCAGGGATAGGCGCCGGGCTTGATGCTCGTGAACTGATAGCGGCCGTCGGCGTCGGTGACAGCGCGGCCGGTGCCGGTGAAGTTGGGATCGATCGGCGCCGGGTGCTGGTCGACGACATGCATGTAGCGGCCGGCGGCGTTGCACTGCCAGATCTCGACCAGGGTGTCGGGGACGGGGCGGCCGCGCTCGTCGAGCACGCGTCCCTGCACGATGATGCGCTCGCCCTGCGGCTCGCCGGCGTGCTGCGTGGTGAGGTCGGCTTCCTCCGGCTTGACATCGGAGTGGCCGTAGACAGGGCCGGTGATCTCCGAGAGCGTCTGCGGAATGATCACCAGCGGCCGCCGCGGCGACCGGGTACGCGTACCCACGTAGTCGGGAGAGAGATAGGGCGGGTCGGCGGCATTGCCGGCGCGGGAGTAGACGTCATCCATGTGGCTCGAACTCCTTGGCGCTCAGAATTTTTGCAGGCAGCATATACTCCTGCAACCAGGTCCCACTTGATCTAGCTCAAACTCACCCTGTCGCCGCAAAGGCAGCCCGCGTGCGTGCGTGCAGGTCCCGCAGCACGGCGAGTTCCTCGGCGGTCGGCGGCGGCGTGTCGGCGACGCTGCTCGCGTAGTTCACCGGCCAGCCGGTGCCCTCGGCAATCTGCTCGCGCGTCGCGCCGGGATGCATCGCCACCACGGTCAGCTCCTTGCTGGCCGGGTCGGGCTCCATGACGCACAGGTCGGTGATGACGCGCGTGGGGCCCTTGGTCTTCACGCCGAGACGCTCGCGGTGGCCGGGGCCGTCGCCGTGGCCGAGCGAGGTGACGAAGTCGAGCTTGTCGACGAAGGCGCGCTTGCCTTGCGCCATGATGATGAAGACCTCGCCGCAGGAGGTGGCGATCTCGGGCGCGCCGCCGCCGCCCGGCAGACGCACCTTCGGCTTTTCGTAGGGCCCAATCGAGGTGGTGTTGAGGTTGGCGAAGCGGTCGATCTGGGCGCCGCCGAGAAAGCCGACGGAGATGCGGCCGCCCTGCAGCCAGTAGCGGAACATCTCCGGCACCGACACGGTCGTGAGCGCCGTCTCGCACAGCTCGCCATCGCCGATCGACAGCGGCAGCACATTGGGCTTGGTGGCAATCGTGCCGCTCTCGTAGATGAGGGTGATGCCGGGCGCGTGCGTCAGGCGCGCCAGGTTGCAGGCCGCCGACGGTGCGCCGATGCCCACGAAGCACACGTCGCTGTTCTTCAAGGCGCGCGAGGCGACGATGGTCATCATCTCCGTGGGGGTATAGGCCGGGTTGGCGCCTGCCGTCATGCGGGCCTCCTCTTGCCGGCCTTGCGCGCATGCGCGGCGAATGCCTCGGGCCCCTTGTCCATGACGTTGGCGGCGATCCACGCCTTGAAGCTGTCGCGGTCGCGCGAGATTTCCTCCCAGGCTTCGTAGTAGGCGTTGTCGCGCTTGTAGTAGCCCTGGGCGTAGGAGGGATGCGCGCCGCCCGGCACGACCGAAATGGCGGTGACGGTCCAGTGCGGCAGGATGCAGGCATTGAAGGAGCGCGGGCCGAAATCGTCGACGATCTCCTCCACCGTCACCAGCGAGCGCTTGGATGCCAGCACCGCCTCCTTCTGCACGCCGACGATGCCCTCCAGCAGGACATTGCCGGCGCGGTCGGCCTTCTGGGCGTGGATGATGGCGCTGTCGAGCTTGATGCCCGGCACGGTTGCCAGCACCTCGCCCGTGTAGGGGCACGCAACGGACTTGATGGTGGGATTGACCCGCGACAGCTCGGCACCGCGATAGCCGCGGAACGCCGCGAACGGCAGCCCCGCCGCGCCCGCTTCGTAGGCATTGGCCATGGCGGCGTGGCTGTGCTCCTCGATCTCGAGGGGGCGCGGCCAGCCCTTCTCGTAGGCGTCGCGAAACCTGTGCAGCGAGCCGACGCCGGGATTGCCGCCCCAGGAAAACACCATCTTCTTCGCGGCGCCGACGCCGATCAGCTGGTCGTAGATCAGGTCGGGCGTCATGCGCACCAGCGTGAGGTCCTTGCGGCCCTGGCGGATCGTCTCATGCCCCGCCGCGAACGGGATCAGATGCGTGAAGCCTTCGAAGGCCGTCACGTCGCCGTCGCGCACCACGTCTTCGACGGCTTGGGCAAGGGTCAAAATTTTGGCCATACGTCACTCGAGGGCAGGCGCCGGTGGACCTTGTTATGGCCGCGATGGGGCCATGGCAAGCGCGCAATCAGCGCGGGGGCGCCTTGGGCGGCACGACCCTATAAGCTATGACGATATTCGGCCGCCGTTCGTTGCGCGGCCAGCTGAATTCTGCCTCACCCGTCGTGCCGGACGCAACGATTTGCTGCAGCGCCGCCGGTATCCTGCCGGTCCGCGCGTCCCACACGATCAGCATGCCTTCCGCGTCGAGGCGGGCCGGATCGATCCAGGGTGTCAGCGAAAGATCGCCGAGGTTGAGGATCGACGGCCTGTCCTTGGCAGTGATGCCGACGAGACCGGCGACCCAGGTATCGCCGCTGACGATGCGCAAGGGCCGGCCGTTGGTTTGCGCCTGCCAGATTGCCGTCATGCGGCGGGAGATTTCCGCTTGCGGCCAGTTCACGCGCAGCGGGGAAGAATAGCGTGGGGCGAACAAGACGACGAGCGCGTAGCCGATCGGCAGGACGACGAGCAGGGTGGCTGCGGCCGTGCCGATGCGCCAAAGCGTCTCCTGCCGAAAGCGGTCGGAGGCAGCGGCGATGGCCCAGAGTCCGGCAAGATTGAACATGGAGCTGCCCCAGGCCGTCTTCAGGCCCGACTGCGCGATGGTCGCGCCGAGCAGGGCCAGCAGCAGGGGGCCGGCGGTGAAGATCGCCAGGAAGTGCCGTTCGCGCCGGCCGACCGGCGCCTCTCCCGCGGCCGGCTGGTCGGCGCTCCTGGCCTTTGCGCGTTTTCCGATCAGGCCGGCGTAGGTGAGGATGACGAGCATGCCGACGAGGTTCAGGGCCACATTGGCGAGGAACGCAGGGACACTGCGGCCGCCGGGCTGCGCCATGCGATGGGCCGCGTGCTTGAACGGCAGGAAGTCGTGCACCAAGAGCCAGTGGTCGAGCGGGATCGCCAGCACGAGGAACACGGCAAGCCCTACGTAGGGGCCGGCGGTGGCGAGGGTGCGGCGGGCGTCTGCGTCGAGCACGAGCCAGGCGGCAGCCGTCGCCAGCAGCAGGCCGGTGGAGAGCTTGGCGTAGAGGCCGCCGGCGGCGAAGGCTCCCGCCAGCACCCACCAGAGGATGGAGCGGCGTTCGACGGCGCGCCATAGAGCGAAGGGCAGGCCGGCCCACAGCGGCGTCTCGGCCACGTTGTGATTGAACTCAACGGTCGGCCACGCGTAGTAGGCGACACCGGTCAGAAGCAGGGTGCCGGCGGCGGCGCGTGCCGGCCCCATCAGGTCGCGCCCGAGCAGGAACACGAGGACGAACGTTGCGGCAATAAAGAGCTGCGAGGCGAAGTAGGCCGGCCAACCCACGGAGCCTGTCAGCTGCCAGAACGCCTGCAATACCCAGCTCGGCATCGCCGGATGCTTGTACGTCGCAAGGACCCATTCGCGCCCCCACATGATGCTCTCGACCACGTCGCGGGGCGGCGCGCTGTGCGTCAAGGCCGGGGCCAGCGTCCAGAGAACGATCTGACCGGCGACAAACAGCCTCACCAGCGAGGTCGGGTCCGACAGATCGAGATGTGAGCGGCGGATCACGGGGCGTCGCGGACTATCGGCGGAGTGATGAGCTTCACCTCGGGAATGGCCAGGGATTGCACGTCGATCGGCATTGGGCGCGCGAGGGTTTCAAGCTCTTGGCCACTCTTCGCAGAAGGAGCTGCCGTGTTCAATGGCGCCACCTCCCTTTTCCCCGGCTCGCCGCGTCAAGTTGTGGAGACGGGGTCGGCAGGCATGGGCTCGACAATTTCGGGCAGGTTGCGGGCGCGCTTGATCAGCGCCACGCGGCGTTTCGCCGACAGGCCCCTGATCATCACCTCTTCACTGGGAAAGGCGTCGACGCTCAAGCCCGCGCGCTGCAGCACGTCGGCGGCAACGATCAACTGGCACTCTTTCTCCTTGGTCAGCGCCTCCAGCCGGCTTGCGGCATTCACGGTGGTGCCGATCACCGTCAGCATGGCGGTATCGGCATGGCCGATGTGGCCGACCACCAACGGGCCGACGTCGATCCCCATGCCGATGCGCAGCGGCATGCCGATCTCGTCCATGATCTCGTGATTGAGGCGGTCGAGGGCGAAGTCGATGTCGCGGGCGGCGCGCAAGACCTGGCGGCAGCCGGCCGCCTCGCCGTCGCGGGCGCCGAAGATCGCCATCAACCCATCGCCCAGATACTTGTCGATGCTTCCGCCATGGCGGCGGATAGCCTCGCCGACCTCGGCGAACAGCCGATTGAGGATGAAGACCACGTCGTAGGGCAGCCGGGCTTCGCTGATCTGCGTGAAGCCGCGCGTGTCGAGGAACAGAACGGCCAGGTTGCGCTCCTCGCCCTGTGGGTTGGCCTCGAGACGCGTGCGCGCTGCCGCTCCCATCGCCGGCGTCACGAGGCGGGTGACGGTGATGGCGGCATGCGGGCGGATCTGGCAGGCGAGCCGTACGTGCGGTGGCGCGCCGATGCTGGCCAGTGTGGCGGCTTCCGCCATGGCTGGTGGTGCCAGGTCCGTGAGGCCGCTTTCAACGCCGACGCGGCAGGTCGAGCAGCGCGCGCGGCCGCCGCACACCGAAGTATGCGGCACGTGGTTCATGCGGCTGATCTCGAGCAGCGTGGGGCCCGCTGGAGAGCGCACCAGCGGTCCGCCGCGGTAGGTCACCTCGACCCTGGTGCCGGCCGCGCGGCGCACGGAGCGGACGATGGGCACGAGGAGTGCCAGGCCCAAGAGCAGCAGGAAGGTGCCTTGCAGCCGGTCCTGCAGACGGCTCAGACGCGCGACGGTGGCGTCGTCGGGGGCGCGCGATGCCGTCTGCAGCCTTTCCCATCCGCCTGGCTCCGCGATCTGTGCGGCGACCTGCCGGCCGGCGACAGAGAACCCGGCCAGCGCGGCCACCGGCAGGGCCACGGCGAGCGCGAACAGGATCGGCTGCAGCTGCCGGTACCAGGGCGCGAGGCTCAGCCAGTAGTGGATGCCGATAGAGCCGTGCACCCACACGCACAACAGCAGAGCTGCGAACTCCCAGGCGAAGCCTGGCCAGATGTTGCCGAGCTCGAAGGCATAGGTGTCGTCCGTGCCGGCGAGGCTCGCCGCGCCGCGGTTGAAGACGACGTGGGTGACGAGGAAGATCGGGATGCAGACGCCCGTGGCGATCTGCGCCGCTTCCCAGACCGGCAGCTTCCACGTCAGGCGGCGGGAGATCTTGTACAGCGCCAGCGAGATGTGCACGAGGAACGCGCCGGCGAGGAGCATCGAGCCGGGCCAGGAGCGCGTCACCACTTTCCGCCAGGCCTGCATCCCGTGCATGGCGTCGAGGCTGACGAGGCCCAGCGC
>DATEVP010000437.1:0-13949 GCA_035258465.1 Hyphomicrobiaceae bacterium | reverse complement strand
GCGCGCGTTGGTGTCGACGAGATCGGCAAACGTGCCGAACGACAACGTGATGCCGCGCGCCCGCGCGGCCGTGTCGGCCTTGAGGAAAAAGCGGCCGAGGAGGTCGCGCGGACCGTGGTCGACCGTGATCTCGGTGATGAGGGAGGGTCCGGGCGCCTCGCGCACGCGGTCGGTCTTGGGCGCTTCCGGCACTGGCGACGTAGGAATATCGGGCCCAGCCGCTGGCTGAGTGCTCATGGCTAATTTCCTTAACAATCCGTGTATCATTGTGAAACAGGCACTAACCAAACACAATTGCCTCCGGCATACATCTCGACGGACCACTCATGTAGAAGACTTGATGCGGACCGTCGGCGTCCGGTGCGCCGCGAGACGGCACAGCAACGTCAAAGCTTGGAGACGCAGATCGATGCGACGCACGCCTAGCCGCCGCCGGCTTCTGCAGATGCTGGGCGCCGTGTCGGCCGTGGGCGCGGGCGGCTGGGCGCTGCTCTCAGGCAGCCGCGCCAACGCCTACTACGCCGGGCCGGTCTCGGATCACTTCGACGGCGCGCGCTTCTTCAACCCCAACGGCGTGCGGCCGCGCGGGCCCGGCGCCTTCCTCAAGTGGCAGCTCAACGATCGCGGCGAGCCGTGGCCGGCGAGCTATCCAAGCCCGTTCCGCGATTCCCCGCCGGCACGCTTCGACCGGGAAGGCGCGCGCATCGCCTTCGTCGGCCATGCGACGTTTCTCATCCAGACGCGAGGCAAGAACCTGCTCGTCGATCCCGTGTGGGCCGAGCGCGTGAGCCCTTTGTCCTTCGCCGGCCCCAGGCGCGTGAACCCGCCCGGCGTCGCCTTCGAGGATCTTCCGGCCATCGACGCGGTCCTCGTCACGCACAATCATTACGATCACATGGACGTCGATACGATCGGCCGGCTGTGGCAGCGCTCACGTCCCGTAGTGGTCACCCCGCTCGGCAACGACGCCATCCTGAAGCGACATGTGCCGGGCTTGGCTGCTCGCGCCGTCGACTGGCACGAAACGGTCGACCTGGGCGACGGCGTCCGGCTGCACGTGGAGCCCACCCTGCACTGGTCGGCGCGCGGCGCCGGCGACCGCATGCACGCGCTATGGGCGAGCTTTGTCCTGGAAGCGGGAGGCCTGAAGGTCCTTTGCGTCGGCGACAGCGGGTTCAGCGACGGCGCGACCTTCCGCGGCGTGGGCCAGCGCCACCCCGGATTGGCGCTGGCGCTGCTGCCGATCGGCGCCTACGAGCCCCGCTGGTTCATGCGCAACATTCACATGAATCCGCGCGACGCCGTGGCCGCGCTGGAGCTGTCGGGCGCCGCTCGGGCCTTAGGCCACCACTGGGGTACGTTCCACCTCACCAACGAAGGTGTCGAGCGGCCGCTCGAGGCCCTGGCCGCGGCGCTTGCCGAGCGCGCCATCCCGCCCGATCGCTTTGCCGCGCTGCGGCCCGGCGAGGTGCGTACCGTCGGGTGATGTCGTCCCGGTGCTCGTCACCGGGATCCAGCCATCAGCAGACTTCGGCATTCGTTGATCGATTGATCCCGGCAACAAGTGCCGGGATGACAACTCAGTCGGCGTCGACGTTTCTGTTGGTCTCGGCGCGATAGGGGCTGGCCTTGTAGGCACCCAGGATCTTGAGCTCGGTGGAGAAGAACGACAGCTCCTCGAGCGCGCGCTTCACCGGCAGATCGTCGGGATGCCCTTCGATGTCGGCATAGAACATGGTGGCGACGAAACGACCGTCGAGCTGATAGCTCTCGAGCTTCGTCATGTTGACGCCGTTGGTGGCGAACCCGCCCATCGCCTTGTAGAGCGCCGCCGGCACGTTGCGCACGCGGAAGAGGAAGGTGGTGACGATGGGGCCGTCGCCGGGGGTGGCGTGGTCCGGCTCGTTGGCGAGGATGACGAAGCGCGTGGTGTTGTGCTTCTCGTCCTCGATGTCGTGCATCAGGATCTTGAGACCGTAGATCTCGGCCGCGAGCGAGGTGGCAATCGCCGCCAACGCCGTATCGTTGGCCTCGGCGACGATGCGCGCCGAGCCCGCGGTGTCGGCCTCGGGGACGGCCTTGAGCCCCAGCTTGCGCAGGGTGTTGCGGCACTGGCCGAGCGCCTGGGTGTGGGAAAGGGCCTGCTTGACCGTCAGCAGCGTTGCGCCCGGCAGCGCCATCAGCTGATGCCGCACGCGCAGGAAATGCTCGCCGACGATGTGCAGATCGGCATCCGGCAACAGGTGATGGATGTCCGCCACCCGGCCCGCCACGGAATTCTCGATCGGTATCATGGCGTAGCGGGCTTCCCCGCTCTTCACGGCCGCCAGAGCGTCCTCGAAGGTTGCGCACGCCGCAGGCTCGAGGTCGGCAAACACCTCGCGACACGCCAAGTGGGAATTGGCCCCGGGCTCGCCTTGATAGGAGACGCGCGGGACCGATTTGCGTTCGAGCGGCGTTGCGCGCTTCGACTTGGCCGAAGCCGCTCCTGATTTCGTTTTTCGGTCTGCCATTGACGGAAGGTGGGGAAACGGCGCCCTTTCAGCCGGCCAGCAGACGGCGGGCGCGCTCGAGATCGTCGGGAGTATCGACGCCGAGCGGAACGGTGTCAACGAGCGTGACATCGATACGCATGCCGTTCTCCAGTGCACGCAGCTGCTCGAGCTTCTCGCGCTTCTCCAGCGCCGATGGGCGCAGCGACACGAAGCGCTCGAGCGCGGTGCGGCGGAAGGCGTAGATGCCGATGTGGTGATAGAGAGGCCCGTCGCCGTGAGGGGCGGTGGCGCGCGTGAACAACAAGGCTCTGAGCCTGCCCGGCACCGCCGTGGGCGTGCCGACCACCTTGACCACGTTCGGGTTGGTGCGCTCGGCCGCGTCCCTGATCTCGGCGGCAATGGTGGCGATGTCGGGCCCCTTGTCCAGCAGCGGGGCCACGCAGTCCACCGCCAAGCGCGGCTCCAGCGTCGGCAGATCGCCCTGCAGGTTGAGGATGATCTCGAAGTCACCCTCGGGATCCACGTGATTGACGGCCTCGAAGACGCGGTCGGAGCCGGAGGCATGGTCGGGGCGCGTCATGACGGCCTCGCCGCCCGCCTGCCGGACCGCGGCGACGATCTCCTCGGAATCGGCGGCAACGACGACGCGGCCCGTCTCGGCGGCCATGGCCTGGCGCCAGACGTGGACGATCATGGGCACCCCGCCGATGTCGGCAAGCGGCTTGCCGGGCAGTCGCGTCGACTGCATCCGGGCCGGAATGACGACGAGCGTGCGCGTGCGCTGCATGGATGCCTTGGTCCGAACGGTGACAATTGGTCTCGGGGCTAGCTCCTAGAACGAAGGCGAGTTCGGTTGCAAGCTGGAAGCCAAACCCTATATTGGCCGCCGCTCAGCAAGAGCGCGGGCACGTTGCCGCCAAGCTCTAGACGGGGACCGCGGTCGCATGGATGCATTCGAGGTCAACAAGATCATCGGTGCCGTATTGGCGGCCCTGCTGTTGATCGTCGCCAGCAAGACGGTGCTCGACATCGCCTATCGGGAGCACAAGGCCGAGAAGCCAGGCTGGGCGCTGCCGATCACGGAAGTTTCCCCCTCGGCCACTCCGGGCAAGGCAGCGGAGCCTTTCGACGCCAAGCAGGTGGTGGCCCTCCTGTCGAAGGCCAGCACCGACGGCGGCAAGGACGTCTTCAAGCGCTGCCTGCAGTGTCATACGCCGGAAAAGGGCGGACCCAACCGGGTCGGGCCCAATCTGTGGGGCGTTGTGGGACGCAAGGCCGCGCAGCAGTCGGGCTTTCCTTATTCGGAGGCCATGAAGGGCTACAAAGCTGAATGGGCTTGGCCGGAGCTCGCAACCTACCTGCATGATCCGAGAACGGCGATCCCCGGCAACAAAATGGCGTTCGCCGGCATCAAGGATAACGCCGAGCTCGCGGACCTCCTCGCCTACATGCGCACGTTGTCGGACAGCCCGCCGCCGCTGCCTCAGTAGCGCTGACGGCCGCCGCGGCTTGCCGATCCGGCTGGACCATGTTCAAATGCTCCTGTGACTTGTTGTGTTGCGCTGCTGCGCAGCAAATGAACAGGGATTAACTTGGCGGCTCGCGGGTGCCCTGTGATACTGAAATCAAGAGGCGGCGGGGCCGGACCGCCGCCTAACCATTCCTTTGGGAGGAAGCGACGAGGTTATGGCCTGGACACGTAGCTTCGGAGGCACGGCCGTTGCCTTCATGCTTGCCCTTGGCGGACCTGCTGCGTCGGCGTCTGACAATCTCCCCAAGCACCACGCCCTGTCGCTGATCGGCACGCCCGCGCACGGGCCGGGGTTTGCTCATTTCGACTGGGTGAACCCGAGCGCCCCCAAGGGCGGCCGCGTCAGGCAGTGGGCGCTGGGGAGCTTCGACTCCCTCAACCAGTTCCCGGTGAAGGGCAATGCGGCCGCCGCTCTCGGGCTGATCTACGACACCCTGCTGACGCACAGCCCGGACGAGGCATCGACTGCTTATGGGCTGATCGCCGAGTGGGTGTCCTACCCGCCGGACTTCTCCGCCGCCACCTTCCAGTTGCGCGAGGGGGCCCGCTTTCACGACGGCAAGCCGATCACCGCCGAGGACGTGATCTTCTCGCTCGAGGCCGTCAAGAAGGCATCGCCCAACTATGCCTTCTACTACAAGAACGTGGTGAAGGCGGAAAGTGCCGGCGCCCACAGCGTCACGTTCACGTTCGACGTCAAGGGCAACCGCGAGCTGCCGATGATCGTCGGCGAGCTGCCGATCCTGCCCAAGCATTACTGGCAATCGACCAGCGCCAACGGCGAGCCGCGCGATCTCTCCAAGACCACGCTCGATGTTCCGCTCGGCTCCGGGCCGTTCCGCATCAAGGAGGTCGACACCGGCCGCTCGATCACCTACGAGCGCGTCAACGACTGGTGGGCCAAGGACCTTCCCGTCAGCAAGGGCCAGTGGAACTTCAACGAGATCCGCTTCGTCTATTTCCGCGACCGCGTGCCGGCCTTCGAGGCCTTCAAGGCCGCGCAGCTCGATTTCTGGCGCGAGTCGAGCGCCAAGTTCTGGGCCACGGCCTATGACTTCGACGCGGTCAAGCGCGGCCTCGTCAGGAAAGAAAGGCTCCCCGTCGCCACGGTCGCGCCGATGCAATCCTTCGCCTTCAACACCCGCCGCCCGCAGTTCCAGGACCCGCGCGTGCGCCGTGCCTTCAACCTGGCGTTCGATTTCGAGTGGGCCAACAAGAACCTGTTCTACGATCAATACACGCGCCTCAACAGCTACTTCGACAATTCGATATTGAGAGCGAGGGGTCTGCCCGACGGTCGCGAGCTCGAAATCCTGAGCGAGATCCGAAGCGAAGTGCCGCCGGAGGTCTTCACCGAGGAATGGAAGAACCCGGTCAACCACACCCCCGAGGATGCGCGCAAGCATTTGTCGATGGCCGCCAAGCTGCTTGCCGAGGCCGGCTGGGAGGCGAAGGGCGGCGTGATGACCAATGCCCAGGGCGTGCAGCTCAGCGCCGAATTCCTGCTGGTGCAGCCCGACTTCGAGCGCATCGTGCTGCCTTACAAGGCGGCCCTCGAGAAGCTCGGCGTCAAGGCCAGCGCGCGCGTCGTCGACACCTCGCAGTACCAGCGCCGGCAGGACACCTTCGACTTCGACATCATCATTGCAAACTTCGCGCAGTCCGAGTCGCCCGGCAACGAGCAGCGCGATTTCTGGGGGTCGGACGCGGCCGGCAAAGAGGGCAGCCGCAACGTGGTCGGCATCAAGAACCCGGCCGTCGACAAGCTGATCGACAAGATCATCCTCGCCAAGGACCGCGACGACCTGATTGCTGCCACGCGCGCGCTCGACCGCGTACTGTTGTGGAACCAATACCTGGTGCCGCAGTGGCACATACCCTTCGACCGCCTGGCGATGTGGGATATGTTCCGCCGGCCGGCCAAGCTGCCGTCTCGGAACACGTCTTTCCTGCGCGTGTGGTGGTACGATGAGGAGGCGGCCAAGCGGCTCGCCGATGTGCGGGGGTAGGCGGCCCGCGAAGCTCAAGATGCGGAATTGCCCGATGCCGTCGTTTGCGCGCTGGTTGGCGTTCGCCCTGCTGGCATGGCCGTTCGGTTTCGCGCCGCCCGCGATCGCCGCGGAAGGGAGGCACGGCCTCTCGGCCTTCGGCGACCTGAAATACCCCGCCAATTTCACGCACTTCGACTGGGTGAACCCCAAGGCACCCAAAGGTGGCCGCCTCGCCACCATCGGCACGGCCGCCCGCACGAGCTTCGACAGCTTCAACAACTACATCCTGAAAGGCGATGCGGCCCAAGGGCTCGACTATCTGTTCGACACGCTGATGGTGCGCGCGCTCGACGAGCCGGATGCCGTCTACGGTCTCGTCGCGAGCACGGCCGAGCTGGCACCGGACGGCAGCGGCGTCACCTTCCGCCTGCGCAAAGAGGCCAAGTTCGCCGACGGCTCTGCGTTGACCGCGGCGGACGTGGTCTTCGCCTTCGTTACGCTGAAGGAAAAGGGCCACCCGATTTATCGGTTGCAGCTGAAGGACGTGACCAAGGTCGAAGCCCCGGATGCCATGACGGTCCGCTATACCTTCACCGGCACGCAGACCCGTGACCTGCCGCTCGTGGTGGCCACTCTGCCGGTTCTGTCCAAGGCTTACTATTCGGCCCACGAGTTCGACCAGACCACGCTCGATCCGCCGCTGGGCTCGGGCCCCTACAAGATCGGCGACTTCAAGCAGGGTGCCTTCGTCAGCTTCCGGCGCCGCGACGACTATTGGGCCAAGGACCTGCCCGTGAACCGCGGGCGCTATAATTTCGACGAGCTGCGCTACGAATACTACCGCGACCGAACAGCGGAACTGGAGAGCCTCAAGGCTGGCGCCTACGATCTGCGCGAGGAGTTCACCTCGCGCGATTGGGCCACGGCCTACGACATTCCGGCCGTCAAGCAGGGACGGCTCGTCCGCCTCACGCTGTCCGACGAGAGCCCGTCGGGCGCGCAGGGGTTCTTTCTCAACTCGCGCCGGCCGAAGCTGGCGGACGTGCGGGTGCGCAGGGCGCTCGATCTCGCCTTCGACTTCGAGTGGACCAACAAGAACATCTTTTACGGACTTTATACGCGCACCGAGAGCTTCTTCGAGAACTCCGACATGAAGGCCGAGGGCAAGCCGAGCCCGGCCGAGCTGGCGCTGCTCGAGCCGTTCCGCGCGCAGTTGCCCCCCGAGGTTTTCGGCGAGCCCTACAAGCCGCCCGTCTCCGACGCCTCGGGACAGGACCGGGCTCTGCTGCGCGAGGCCGGCCGCCTGTTGAGCGAGGCCGGGTTCCAGGTCAAGGACGGCAAGCGCGTCAACGCCAAGGGCGAGGTGCTGGACCTGGAGTTCCTGAGCACCGATCCCACGTCCGAGCGGCTCACGCAGCCCTACGTCAAGAACCTGCTGGCGCTCGGCATTCCCGCAACCATCCGCCGCATCGATCCGGCACAGTATGAGCGCCGCGTCAAGACGTTCGACTTCGACGTGGTGGGCCAGCGCTTCGTGCTCCGGCTCACGCCCGGCCCAGAGCTTCGGAACTTCTGGGGCAGCGAAGCGGCCAGGACCGATGGCAGCTTCAACCTTGCCGGCATCAGCCATCCCGCGGTCGATGCGCTCATCGCCAAAGTGATCTCGGCCAAGAGCCGGGAGGAGCTGAAAACCGCGACCAAAGCGCTCGACCGGGTGCTCCGCGTCGGCCACTACTGGGTGCCCCACTGGTACAAGGCGGCGCATCACGTGGTCTATTGGGACAAATTCGGCCGGCCCGAGGTGAAACCACGCTACGAGCGCGGCATTATCCACACGTGGTGGTACGACCCGGAACGAGCCGCCAAGCTGAAGACGAACTGACACGAACCCGACGTTGAGCGAGCAGGCCTGAATGGCCACCTACCTCTTGAAGCGCGTGTTGCTGATCATCCCGACGCTGTTTGGGATCATGCTGATCAGCTTTGCCATCATCCAGTTCGCGCCCGGCGGGCCGGTCGAGCGGGTGATCGCGCAGATCATGGGCACCGACGTGTCGGCCACCGCTCGCATCGGCGGTAGTCAGGGCGACGGCATGGCCTCCTCGCAAGCGCAGTCGACGCAGAGTGCGGGCGACGTGAGCTCGAAGTATCGCGGCGCGCAGGGGCTCGACCCCGAGTTCATCAAGCAGCTCGAGAAGCAGTTCGGCTTCGACAAGCCCACGCACGAGCGCTTTTTCCTGATGCTCAAGAACTACGCGATGTTCGACTTCGGCAAGAGCTACTTCCGCGACGTCAGCGTGCTGCAGCTGATCAAGGAGAAGCTGCCCGTATCGGTCTCGCTCGGCATCTGGATGACGCTCATCACCTATCTGATCTCCATCCCGCTCGGCATCCGCAAGGCGATGCGCGACGGCGAGAGATTCGACACCTGGACGTCGGGCGTGCTCGTGATCGGCTATGCCATCCCGGGGTTCCTGGTGGCGGTGTTCCTGCTCGTGGTGTTTGCCGGCGGCTCGTTCTTCCAGTGGTTCCCCTCGCGCGGCCTCACCTCCGAATACTGGAATCAGCTCTCGCTCGTGGGCAAGATCGTCGACTATTTCTGGCACCTCACCCTGCCGCTGATCGCCATGTCGCTCGGCGCCTTCACCACCATGACGTTCCTGACCCGCAACTCGTTCCTGGACGAAATCCGCAAGCAGTATGTGATGACCGCCAAGGCCAAGGGCCTCGGCCAGCGCCAGGTGCTCTATGGCCACGTGTTTCGCAACGCCATGCTGCTCATCATCGCCGGCTTCCCGGGCGCCTTCATCCACGCCTTCTTCTCGGGCGCCTTGCTGATCGAGACGATCTTCTCCCTCGACGGCCTCGGGCTCTTGAGCTTCGAGAGCGTCATCAACCGCGACTATCCGGTGGTGTTCGCCAACATCTACATCTTTGCGCTGCTCGGCCTCGCCGTGAACCTGGTCTCCGACTTCACCTACACGCTGGTCGATCCGCGCATCGATTTCGAGACGCGAGAGGTATGAGGTGGACACCCGCGTCGAAGACAAACCCATCGTCAAGCCGGACATCGAGGAGCCGGCGATCCCAGTGCCGACCCAGGCGCTGGGGCGCGAGCTGCTGGCGCGCTTGTCGCTCACTCCGCTCAATCGCCGGCGCTGGCGAAACTTCAAGGGCAACCGCCGCGGCTACTGGAGCCTGTGGATCTTTCTCTTCCTGTTCGTCTTCACGCTGTTTGCCGAGTTCATCGCCAACGACAAGCCGATCATCGCCTCCTACAAGGGCGAGATCCTGTTTCCCGTGCTCGTCGACTACCCCGAATCCAAGTTCGGCGGCTTCCTCGCCGTCACCGACTACAAAGACAAGGAGATCCTGAAGGAGATCGAGAGCAACGGCTGGGCGATCTGGCCGCCGATCGGCTATTCCTACCACTCGATCAACAAGGACTACCCGCGCGTCAGGAACGCCGGCGGCCAGTGCCTCGGCTTCCCCGGGCCGCCGCCTTGGGCGACGAAGTTCGAGCTGTGCGAGGCGCCCGCCGACCAGCTTGGCCGCTACGCCGCGGTCGGCAACCGCAACTGGCTCGGCACCGACGACCAGGGCCGAGACGTGCTGTCCCGCCTGATCTATGGCTTTCGCATCTCGGTGCTGTTCGGGCTGCTGCTGACCATTGCCTCCTCTTTCATCGGCGTGACCGCCGGCGCCGTGCAGGGCTATTTCGGCGGTCGGGTCGATCTCGTCTTCCAGCGCTTCCTCGAGATCTGGTCGTCGATCCCCTCGCTGTTCGTGCTGATCATCATCTCCTCGGTGCTGGTGCCTGGCTTCTGGACGCTGCTCGGCGTGCTCCTGCTGTTCCACTGGGTCTACCTCGTCGGCGTCGTGCGCGCCGAGTTCCTGCGCGGGCGCAACTTCGAATACATCATGGCGGCGCGCGCGCTCGGCCTCTCCAACATCAAGATCATGTTCAAGCATCTGCTGCCGAACGCCATGGTGGCGACGCTCACCTTCCTGCCCTTCAAGCTCTCCGGCTCCATCACCGCGCTGACCGCGCTCGACTTCCTGGGGCTAGGCCTGCCGCCCGGCTCGCCGTCGCTCGGCGAGCTGCTGGCCCAAGGCAAGGCCAACCTGCAGGCGCCGTGGCTGGGCCTCGCCGCCTTCGCCTCGATCGCGGGGCTGCTGAGCGTCCTCATTTTCGTCGGCGAGGGCGTGCGCGATGCGCTCGACCCGCGCAAGACCTTCAGGTGAGCCGATGGCCTTCGCCGAACCGCTCGTGGAAGTGCGCGACCTGTCGGTCAGGTTCAGCAGCGGCGGCAACGTCGTCGAGGCCGTCAGGGGCGTCTCCTTCGACATAACCCAGGGCGAGACCACGGCGCTGGTCGGTGAGTCGGGCTCGGGCAAGACCGTCTCCGCGCTCTCGATCCTGAAACTGCTGCCCTATCCGGCGGCATCGCACCCTTCGGGCGAGATCCTCTTCCAGGGCAAGGACCTGCTGAAAGCGCCCGAGCACGTCATGCGCGACATCCGGGGCGAGAAGATCTCGATCATCTTCCAGGAGCCGATGACGTCGCTGAACCCGCTGCACTCCATCGAGAAGCAGGTCGGCGAGATCATGAAGCTTCACCACGGCCTCGACGACGCGCAGGCGCGCACCCGCGTGCTGGAGCTGTTGGGCAAGGTCGGCCTCGACAATCCCGAGCGGCGGCTCCACGCCTACCCGCATCAGCTCTCGGGCGGGCAGCGCCAGCGCGTGATGATCGCCATGGCGCTGGCCAACGAGCCCGACCTCCTGATCGCCGACGAGCCGACCACGGCGCTCGACGTCACCATCCAGGCCCAGATCCTCGAGCTCCTGAAGACGCTCAAGAGCGAGCTCGGCATGGCCATGCTGCTCATCACCCACGACCTGGGCGTGGTGCGCAAGATGGCGGATCGGGTCTATGTGATGAACGCCGGCAAGGTCGTGGAGCACGGCAAGACCGCCGAGGTGTTCGAGCGGCCGCAGCATCCCTACACCCGCCACCTGATGTCGGCCGAGCCCAAGGGGCGGCCGCCGCAATCCTCACCCAGCGCCCCGATCGTGCTCGAGACGGAGAACCTCAAGGTGTGGTTCCCGATCAAGCGCGGGCTGCTGCGGCGCACGGTCGACCACGTCAAGGCCGTGGACGGGCTGTCGTTGCAACTGCGCGCCGGCGAGACGCTCGGCGTGGTGGGCGAGTCGGGCTCCGGCAAGACCACGCTGGGGCTGGCACTGCTGCGCCTCGTCTCCTCGAAGGGGCCCATCGCCTACGTCGGCAAGCGCATCGACGGCTGCACTTCGCGCGAGATGCGCCCCTTGCGCAAGGAGATGCAGGTCGTCTTCCAGGACCCCTACGGCTCGCTGTCACCGCGCCTCTCGGTCAGTCAGATCATCGAGGAGGGGCTCGTCATCCAGAGCCCGGGCATGGGCTACGACGAGCGGCGGGCCCGCGTCGCCGGGGCGCTGCAGGAGGTCGGGCTCGATCCGGAGGGGCAGGACCGCTACCCGCACGAGTTCTCCGGCGGCCAGCGCCAGCGCATCGCCATTGCCCGCGCCATGGTGCTGGAGCCCAAGTTCGTGCTGCTCGACGAGCCCACAAGCGCGCTCGACATGTCGGTGCAGGCGCAGATCGTCGACCTGCTGCGCGACCTGCAGAAGCGGCACGGGCTCGCCTACCTGTTCATCAGCCACGATCTGAAGGTGGTGCGCGCGCTGTCGAATTACGTGGTCGTGCTGCGGCACGGCAAGATGGTGGAGGAGGGCCCGTCCGAGCGCATCTTCTCGAGCCCGAAGGACCCCTACACCAAGGCGCTGCTGGCCGCCGCCTTCGAGCTCACCGTGGTGCACCGCGCCGTCGTCGCGACGTAGAGCAGGTGTCAGACCCTGCGGGTCTGACACCTGGGCACTCTGGTCGATCCGTCCCTGACCAATGCAGATGCGCTGTCAGGCCGCTACTCGTGATCTTGCCTCAACGATCGCTCGCGCCGCCCGCGCCGCCTCGCGACCTTTTTCGAGGAAATGGGCGAGGTAGATTTCCTTGTGGTGTGTGGTCTCCTGGTAGTGATGGGGAGTCAAGGAGACCGACAGGACAGGAACACCGCTGTCGAGGCCAGCGCGCATTAAGCCCTGGACCACAGCTTCTGCAACGAAGTCGTGTCGATAGATGCCGCCGTCGACCACGAGAGCGGCCGCAACGACGGCGGCATATTTGCCGCTGGTCGCAAGGTCCCGTGCCATGAGGGGCAGCTCGAAGGCACCGGGAACATCGTAGACATCGACATCTTCCGAGGGGATGAGCTCGAGAAAGCCCTGCAAGGCTTTATCGACCACGTCGGCGTGCCAGCCAGCCTTCACGAATGCATATCGGGTGTGTGTCATCGTGATCTCCTTTCAGGTACGACACGTCACCCAAGGCGATCACGTGCGCGCCAACCGCCACACAGGAGGTTCGCTCGCGCGTTCTCTTCCATCCGGACTGTAACCGTCGGCTCAGGCCTCTCACCTGATCTGCTGACCCTTCCACTGGAAGGCGCTCGCGGGCTCGCAGCACTGGGCTGCATACCGCCGGTGGGGACTTTCACCCCGCCCTGAGAACGCATGCAGCATGCATGGCGCAATTCTTGGGGTCAATGATAGATGCGCTTGCTCCCATCTCCAGATTCGAAAGCGGTCATCGTGTAGGATCTTCGCTGCACAGCGCTTCCGTTATACATCTGGAGCGGCCGTAGCTCGAAGGAGAACCCATGCAGCTCAATGCCTTCTTCCCCACATGCGACATCGGCAAGCGTGGGCCTCGACATTGCAGTCTGCATCTGGATTCCCGCTCTGCGCTTCGCATCGTGCCGGAGGCGCGTCTTCGACACGACGCGGGAATGACGACGCAACGGATGAAAACGCGGAATTAACCGTAGGCGGACTTATCCCCCTCGTCTCGGACGTATGTATCTTGCCCTCACTTCGCCCCACCAAGGGGTCGCGCTCATGAGGCGTCATCGGCGGGAGGGCGGAGGGCAGTGCCGGGCCGGGCTCAACGCAGAGTCCGGCAACGGGGCTCAGCGTCGCCGCCGGGTGGGAATCCCGGTCCCCGAGTGAGGTTGAAAGCGACGATCAGGCCACAAATCCTGCGCGGGGCGGTGAGGTGCCGCCTGCAAAACAAAATAGGACCGCGGTGCCCATCGCCCCGCAGCCCCTTCATGCAAGCAAAGCCTCGAGCGGGAGAGCCGCTGCGAGGATGAAGGTGTCACTTGCGGCGAAAACATCGGCATCCGCGGCTGCCGCCACCGAAAAGCTCTTGGCAGAGCGCCTAATGATATCCAAGACCGGCCGCCAAGTTTCATTCATTCCGGTGGGTGCCGCGGTCGCTTATGGCAGCTCACCCGACCGAGAGAGGGAGCCCGCCCCTATAGTCCCGCCCGGGTTTGCTCTAACCTGCGGCTCTGGAGGGACGGACACCATGGCGCTTCTCATTGCTAGCAGCTCGCGCGCGCAAGAATTTGCGTCGCTGGCGCGCAAGCTCGATCCGAAGCTCGACGTGCGCGTCGCGCCCGACATCGGCCGGCGCGAGGACGTCCGCTGTGTGCTGGCCTGGCAGCCGCCGCCCGGGCTGCTCGAGACGCTGCCGAGCCTCGAGCTGATCGTCTCGGTCGGCGCCGGCGTCGACCATCTGCTGAGCGACCCCGAGCTGCCCGATGTGCCCATGGTGCGCTTCGTCGACCCGGACTTGAGCGGGCGCATGGCCGAATACATTGCGCTGCACGTGCTCTATCACCACCGCCGCATGCCGGAATTCCGCGAGCTGCAGGCGCGCAAGGTGTGGAAGTACCTGCCCGAGCCCGCCGCGCACGAGGTACGCGTGGGGCTCATGGGGCTTGGCGTGATGGGCCAGGCGGCGGCGCGCGTGCTGGGCGTTCTGGGCT
>DATEVP010000436.1:0-3456 GCA_035258465.1 Hyphomicrobiaceae bacterium | reverse complement strand
CACTGATCGAAACGGCGCACCTGCAGCGACGCCTGGCGGGCGACCGACCCCGGCTCGTAGCTCGCAACGGCGATGGCATGGCCTGACATGAAACGCCTCCGTTCCAACGAAGGCCATACCTGCAAGCCCGAGACCAAGTTCAACGTGCACTGAAATCAACCTTGAGAATGCATGAAGCCGGCCGCGACAAGGCAATGAAGATCTCACACTCGGCATCGCCGGTCGCGAATGCAGTTGCAAGTCAAAGCCTCAACTCGCGGCCAGCATCCGGATGATCTCGGGCAGCAAGACGTCGAGTCGTTTGCCGCGCTCAATCGTCCGCATTGAGGGACTTGAGGAAGGCCCTTGTGCTGCCGCGATGGCGGGGCAAGCCGCCGCGCCGCGCTTCCTTGATGGCGGCGATGGTCTTGGCGTTGGGGATCAGCGGCTCGAAGGGCAGCGCCTTCTCCTTGGCGATGCGCACCATCATCAGCCGGAAGGCATCCGACACGGTGAGCCCCATCGCCGCCAGCACCGCGGCAGCCTCCTCCTTGGTCTGCTCGTCGATGCGAGCGCGTACGATCGTGTTGGCCATGGTCTTGTCTCCTGGGCTACAATGTAGCACATCGCGCCTACGATTGCATGGGCGGGTGTCAGACCCCGCGCCTGCACGCTCGCTCCACTACATGACCGACAGCGACGCGGGGTCTGACCCCATTACACCTGGGGATTCCCGGCCTTCCGAGCCCAAATCCGGTCACATTGCGCCGCAGTATCCCCTGGTCCGGAGCGCCGGAAACGGGTACCCAGGAAAGCGAATGCGGGGCGCGCGACGCGCACACGGCGGCCAGCCGGCGGCGGCTGCCTCAATTCGTCCTGCCCGGCTGGTTTTGCGGCCCTCTTTCGCGCGTGACGTCTTTCGCGAGTGACGGCCGCGCTTGGACTCTAGGACTGACGCCATGAACCCCCTCGAGCAGATCAAGCCGGCAACCTCGGCCGGCTTCTCCTTCCTGGAGCTGTTTCTCACCGCGCACCCGGTCGTCAAGTTCGTCATGCTCGGGCTCCTGCTCGCCTCCGTGTGGGCCTGGGCCATCATCATCGAGAAGCTCGTCGCCTTCCGCCGCGCCCGGCGCGAGGCCGACCGCTTCGAGCAGCTGTTCTGGTCGGGCCAGTCGCTGGAGGAGCTCTACGCCGCCATCTCGCGCGGGCGCACCTTCTCCATGGCCTCGCTGTTCGTTGCCGCCATGCGCGAGTGGAAGCGCTCGGTGGAAGGCAACATCCGCGCCATGGGCGGCATCCAGCTGCGCGTCGAGAAGGTGATGGACGTCACCATCAGCCGCGAGATGGAGCTGCTCGACCGGCGGCTGCTGTTCCTCGCCACCGTCGGCTCCACGGCGCCCTTCGTCGGGCTCTTCGGCACGGTGTGGGGCATCATGACGAGCTTCCAGGCCATCGCCATCTCCAAGAACACCAACCTCGCCGTGGTGGCGCCCGGCATTGCGGAAGCCCTGTTCGCCACGGCGCTCGGCCTGCTCGCCGCGATTCCCGCCGTGGTCTTCTACAACAAGTTCGCCGCCGACTCCTCGCGCCTCTCCCAGCGGCTCGAGGCCTTCGCCGACGAGTTCTCGGCCATCGTCTCGCGCCAGATCGACGTGAGGACGTGAGATGCGGTTGGGAGCGAGCCTCGACACCCGTCATTCCCGCGGAGCGTCAGCGGAAGCGGGAATCCAGCCCGGGACTCGACCGTGGCGCTTGCCGGTGGATTCCCGCTCAGCGCTGCCGCTTGGCGGGAATGACGAGGCGCCGCTGCATCCCGGATATTTCGCCGCGCAAGATTCCGGGATGATAACCAGGGCATCGGAGGATGTCGCGCATGGCAGCTAGTGTACAACCCCCAGCCAGGCCCGGTGGCGGCCGCCGCAGCCGCGCGCGGCGTCATGTGCCCATGCACGAGATCAACGTCACGCCGTTCGTCGACGTGATGCTGGTGCTGCTCATCGTCTTCATGGTGACCGCGCCGCTGCTGACCGTCGGCGTGCCGCTCGAGCTGCCCGAGACCAAGGGTCAGCAGCTGCAGACCAGCAAGGAGCCGCTCACCATCAGCGTCCAGCGCGACGGCAAGGTCTACATACAAGAATCGGAAACGACGCTCGACGAGATCGCGCCCAAGCTCAGGGCCATCGCCAGGAGCGGCTACGAGGAGCAAATCTTCGTTCGCGGCGACAAGGGAATCGATTACGGCACGGTGATGCGGGTGATGGGCCGCATCAAGAGCGCGGGCTTCACCAAGGTATCGCTGGTCACCGAATCGGAGGGCTCGTAACGGGAGGCCCAGTGCGCTACGGGCTGTTCACCTCGGTCATCCTGCACGTTGCGGTTCTGGCGTGGGCCCTTTTCACCATCCAGACGCAGCCCGAGCTGCGCGTGCCCGAACCGGACCCCATCGTCACGGGCCTGGTGACCGAGGCCGAGCTCACCAAGCTGCGCCAGGGCGTGCGCACGGCCAAGCAGCTCGAAGCCGAGCCCAAGGAATCGCCCAAGTCGGAGCCCGCCAAGAAGGAGGCAGCCAGGCCCAAGCCCGTCGCCACCGCTCCCCCGCCGGCCCCGGCCGAGCCGCCGCCCCCGCCCAAGGAGGAGCCGAAGGAGGAGCCCAAGGCGGCCTCCGTCCCGCCTCCGCCGACCCCAACCCCGCCGGTGCCCGCGCCCGACGAGCAGAAGAAGCTTAACGACATGCTCAAGGAGCAGGAGCGCCAGGCCGAGGAGCAACGGAAGGTCGAGGAGCAGCGCAAGGCCGACGAGCAAAAGCGGCTGGAGGAGGAGCAGAAGCGCAAGGAAGCCGAGGCCAAGAAGAAGCGTGACGAGGAGCGGCGCAAGAAGCTGGCCGACCTCAAGAAGAAGCAGGATGAGGAGAAGAAGCGCAAGGAAGCCGAGGCCAAGAAGCAGTTCGATGCCGAGAAGATCGCGGCGCTTCTGAACAAGGTGCCCGACAAGGGCGCGCCGCCGCCCTCAGCTCCGCCAAGCGAGCCCACCAAGGCCAAGGGCCCCGCGCTCGGCGCGCCCGAGGGCCGCGATCAGAGAATCTCGGCCAGCGAGATCGCCATCATCGGCCAGATCATCAAGTCCTGCGTGCAGTCGAAATGGAACGTGCTCGGCGGCGGCGAGTCGGCGCAGCACACGCAGGTCAAGGTCCGCCTCCGCTTCAATCCGGACGGCCGGCTCGCGGGCGCCCCGCAGGTCATGAACCCGCAGAACAGGCCCTACTTCCTGGCGGTGCAGGAGAGCGCGCTCAGGGCCGTGCACGAGTGCGAGCCCTATCCCTTGCCGCCCGCCAAGTACGAGATCTGGAAGGATATCGTGCTGAACTTCGATCCCCGCGACATGTTCTAGCCGCGATGGCGTACTATCCGCCCGACGCCGATTCTTCCGGAGCCTCTAACGAAGCTTGCGATGCGGAACGCCATTGTGAAGTCTTGGAAG
>DATEVP010000435.1:0-4197 GCA_035258465.1 Hyphomicrobiaceae bacterium | reverse complement strand
ACGAGGTTGAGGGAGAACGCACCCTCGGGACTCTCCTTGAATAGCCGCGGGTGGGCTACCGACACGCCGGTGAAGGCGAATGGCACGATCTCCTGCTCGACCAGGCGGCGGCGGATGCGGCCCTCGCTGTCCATGGCGAAGTCGCCACGGCCCTGGTAGCCGAGCCCTGCCGTCGACAGCGCCAGCATCATCAGGCAGTCCATGCGGGCATCGTCCCAGGCGTCCATCAGCCGGCCCAAATTCGAGCCGATGCCCTCGATCCACACCGAGTCGGCGTTCTGGATCAAGAAGGGGCCGGGACCCAGCAGAGGCAGGGCCTTCTTGACCCCGCCACCCGTGTCGAGCAGCGTCTCGCGCTCATACGAGAAGGTGATCGCCGGGACCTTGCGCGCGCTCACATGCCGCTCGATCAGATCGGCCTTGTGGTGGAGGTTGACGACGGCGCGCTCGATGCCGGCTTCGCCGAGCCGGTCGAGCACGTGATCGATCAGCGCCTTCCCGTGGAGAAGGACGAGAGGCTTGGGCAGCGCCCGATTGGCCATGCGCGTGCCGAGGCCGGCGCACAGCACCATCGCGCACTCGAGCTTGCCGGCCATCGACCGCCCCACCCTCCGACCTGTCATCCCGGCAACAGCTTCGCCGACCGCACGTCCGGCGGGAAGTGCCGCTCGTACCACGCCGCCAGCGGCGCCAGCGAAGGGTTGCGCAGATTGCGCAGGAGATATCCCCAGGTACGCGGAAAATGTTGCAGATATTGGGGTTTGCCGTCGCGCCTGAGGAGCCGCGCCCATAGCCCCAGGAGCCGCGTGTTGCGCTGGGCGCCGAAATCCGCGTAGGCCGCCGCGAAACCGGCGGGGTCGAAGGCCGGCTCGCGCGCCTTCACCTCCCTGCAGTAGTGCGCAAATAGCTCCCGCTCCAGGTCCGCCGGCACATCCACGCGCGCGTCCTGCAGGAGCGAGACGAGGTCGAAGGCGAAGCTCTCGTTGAGCGCGTCCTGGAAATCGAGGATGCCGACGCGAGCCACGCCCTTGCGCGCGGGCAGCCAGATCAGGTTCGGCGAATGGTAATCGCGCAGGAACCAGCCGGCGGGCAACGCGAGCAGGCGGTCGAGCACGGGCGTCCACAGCGCAGCGAACTCGGCGCGAATGCTCGCCGGCGCAGGCGCGCCCTTGACCGCCGGCCACAACCAGTCGAGCAGCAGCTCGATCTCGATCTCGAACGCCGCCCGGTCGCGCCGCGGCAGTGTGTAGTTGGTGCCGTCGGGCAGCGGCAGGCGGGGCGGCACCGGCACGCCCCGCAGCACGATCAGGGCGTCGACCGCGGTCCGCCACAGCTCGGCCTGCGAGTCCCCGGCAGCAATCGCGGCGCCGAACAGGCGATCGCCCAGGTCCTCGACCAGCAGAAGCCCCTTGTCGAGGTCGGCGGCCAGGACCTCGGGCGCGCTGAGGCCCGCGGCTCTCAGCGCCGAGCCAATAGCGGTGAACGGACGCACCATGTCTTCGGCCAGCAGTGCGATGCGGCTGTAGGGTTTGCCGTCGCGGATCGGCGGGCCGTCCGGCTGGCGAGGTGCGTCCATCAGCAAGACGGTGCCGCTTGGGGCGTGCAGGCGCGCGTAGCTGCGGGTCGAGGCGTCGCCCTGCAGGTAGGAGATGCGCGCCGGCCGCCACCGATCCTGGGTTGCCAGAAACGCCATCAGCTCGCCGATCCGGCGCACGTTGCGGACCGCATCGCCGCCGTGCCCGCGCATGGTCACACGCCGAACGGCCGGATCATCCGTCTCCGCAAGCTCGATGTCGTACCTGGCCGTTGGCAGCAGGGCGGGCGCGCGCTCGGGCCATTCGACAATGACGACGCCGTTGTCCATGGCCTCCTCGAAGCCCAGCTCGCGCGCTTCCTCGGCGGAGTTGAGCCGGTAGAAGTCGAAATGCGTGACGGTCAAACGCCGCGTCGCATAGGCCTGGGCGAGCGAGAAGGTCGGGCTCGGCACCTCCACCGCCTCCTCGCGCAGGAGCGCACCGATCAGCGCGCGCGCGAACGTGGTCTTGCCGGTGCCGAGCGCGCCGCTGAGCGCAATGACGTCGCCCGCGGCGATCTTCAGCGCCAACAGCTCGGCGAGCCGCACGACGCCCGCCTCGTCGAGCTCACGCGTCCACGCGGTGGTCATGCCGTCTGGGCCTGCGGCTCCGGGTGGCGCGTGCCGTTCTCCGGGAAGCGGACCGTCACGCGGGTGCCTCGGCCGGGCTCGGAATCGAGGGTCATGGCGCCGCCGTGCAGCTCCACCAAGCTCTTGACGATGGAGAGGCCAAGGCCGGCGCCGCGGTGCTTGGAGCCCTGGCTGCGGCTCTCGAAACGCTCGAGCACACGTCGCTGCTGGTCCTTGGGGATGCCGACACCCTTGTCCTCGACCTCGAAAATCATCATGCCGGCCTCGCGCCGGACGCCGAGGCTGATCGTCTCGCTCGGCTTGGAGAAGCCGATGGCGTTCGAAAGCAGATTGTAAAGCACCTGCCGAACTCGGGCTTCATCGGCAATGAATTCAACGGCATCTTCGGCAATGTGAATGTCGAGATTGAGGCGCGCGCGGGTGGCGCGGTCGCGCACGCCCAGAACAGCCGTGTCGACGATGGCGGTCACCTTGACCGGGGCGAGCTTCAATTCCAGTCCGCCTGCGTCGATGGTGGCGAGGTCGAGGATATCGTTGATGATGGCCAAGAGAGCCCGCGACGACGCCGAGATGTCGTTCAGGTATTCGCGCTGCTTGTCGTTGAGCTCGCCGGTGCGCGGGCTGGTGAGCAGCTCGCTGAAACCGATGATGTTGGTCAGCGGGGTCCTCAGCTCATAGGACACATGGCTGATGAACTGGCTCTTCAAGCGGTCGGCCGCCTCCAGCGCCTCGTTGCGCTCGAGCAGCGTCTGCTCGTAGCGCTTGGCCGCCGTCACGTCGACGAAGGTGATGAGGGTGGCACCGTCGGGCAGCGGCGAGACGGCAAAATCGATGACGCACTGGTCGGGCCGCGTCATTTGCCCGGCCACCGGCTGGCGGCGGTCCGAGATGCCGGTGACCGCCCGGCTGATGCGCGCCCAGGTCGCCATGTCCTCGTAGAGGCCGCTGCACTGGGCGATGATCTTGTCGATATGCGGCCCCTCGCCCAGCGTGCTGCGGGAGAGGCGCCAGATCTGCGCAAAAGCCGAGTTGTAGAGCTTGAGGCGGCCGTCGGTGGCGAACACCGCCACGCCTTCCTTCAAGCTGTCGAGCGTCTCGCGCTGCACGTCGATGAGCGCATTGTAGCGGCTCTCTTGTGCGAAGCGCTCAGTGACGTCGTCGTAGAGATAGGTGAGGCCGCCGTCGGGACGCTGGGCGGAGGCGACGTGGATCGTCCGCCCGTCCAGGAGATGCCACCAGTCCTCGTACTCCGTCCCGGTCTTGTAGCCTGCCAGGATCTTGGCCTTCCAGTCGCGGTAGTTGACGACCTCGGGCAGCCGGGAGAGCTCGCGCAACCGGTCGAGCAGCTCGCCGTCGGTTGGCTTCATGGCAAGCCGGTCCGCATCCAGCTGCCAGAGCTTGCGGTAGGCCTCGTTGAAAAAGGTGAGACGCTGGTCGGGGCCGAAGATGGCGACGCCCGTCGCCACGCGGTCGAGCGTGCGCTCGTAGGCCGCCACGTGACGCGAGAGCTCACCCTGCGCCGTCTCGAGCGCGGCCACGTCGATGGCCGCGCCGACGCTGGCGCCCTCGAGCGGCAGCACCACCACGTCGTGGGCCTTGCGCGCGCCACCGCTGACGATGTGCACGCGCTCGCGAAAGGCCTGCCCCTTGGCAAGGGCCGCGGCGACGGCTTCGCGCTGACGGGCCTCGAGCACCTCGATCTGGCGTGCGCGCACCTCTTCCTCGCTGCCGGCGTCGACCGCCTTCACGTAGGCCTCGTTGACCCACTGGATGCGGCCATCGCGGCCGCGAAACCAGGCAGCCATCGGCAGCGCATCGAGCAGCGTCCGGCCGGCCAGCGTGTCGCGCACGAGCTGGCGATGCTGATCGAGGATGCGGGCAAGATCGCGCTTGCGGCCGGCGACGTCGCGCAGCCGCAGGATGGCCCGGCCGCCTGCCCCCCGGCCGTCCGCCTCGACGACGCCGCCACCCGCCGTCTTGAGCAGCAGGCTAAAGGGGTGGCCTTCGGAGAACAGCTGGTCGAGACCCTTCTT
>DATEVP010000434.1:0-5152 GCA_035258465.1 Hyphomicrobiaceae bacterium | reverse complement strand
ACAATGTGGAAGCCTGTCGCTTGCCCTTGCGGCAAGACCTTGGTTACGATGAGCATGTATTGACGACCAGTCTTCTCGAAGCCCGAATCGCTGACCCAGACTCCAACGAAGCGGCGCATATTGTCGGGAACATCGCCGGCCAGCTTGCGGATCCGGATTGAGGGCAGAGGGAGTTGCTTCTCGTCCGCCAAAGCAGCGACGCGCTTCAGATCCTCTGACGAAAAGAGCTGACCTGTTGGCGCAGGCGCAGCCCTAGCCGGCTGGGCGACGCTCTTTTCCGCACCTTGCGCCTGCACCAGCTGTGCTTGCGCCTCCCCCGCGGCCCGCACCGCCTCCTCCTTGGCGCGGCGCTCCTCTTTCAGTTGCATCTCCATTTGGCGTGCAGCGCGCTCGGCGGCTTCTCTCGCGCTCTCTCCGCGTGCGAGCTGCTCGCGCGCCCTTTGCGCGGCACGCTCGATGGCCTCTCTTGCGCTTCGCTCTTGTGCCAGCTCCGCGGACTGCTGAGCAGCACGGTCGAGCGCCTGCTGGGCCCGGCGTTGTGCCGCATCATCCGCGCTTGGAGCAGTCTGCTGGAGCGTGGCCAGCATCCAACCGGTCGTCGTCGCGACGGCGACAGTGAGGGCCACCATCGCGGCCATGGCGAAGGTGTTGCGCTTGCCGGGGGGAATTAGTTCGCGCCGATACCACGGCCTCCCGGTCAATGGTTTCCCCTTCCAAGGGTCGTAGGTGCCGATGCTCCAGATATGACCCTCGGGATCGCGGCATGAAAAGCCGCGCCCGCCGTTGGCGTAATGCCTGAGGCCCACGACGAGCTCGGCGCCTGCCGCCTTGGCCCTGGAATAGAAGAGGTCGGCATCTTCCACCACCAAATAGCAGCTTTGCGTCTCGGCGCCGCCGATTTCGTCCGGCTGCTTCATCAGCCGGTCGAGCTCCGTGCCGCCCACCGGCAGCAACATGATCATGTTGGCACCGACAGACAGCTCGGCAACGGTAATGGCACCGTCGTCCCCCACGACGACACGATGCTTGTCGAAGCCAAAGGCCGCCCGCAGCCATTCAATCGCCGTCGCCACGTCGCGGTAGCGCATGGCGGGCACGACCCTGGTTGCACGCGGTGCGCCTACTTTACCCACTACAGTATCCCGAACGGCCCGAGCTTCAGGTTAAACAAACTCCCCAGGAAAGGTCCATTCTCGCTGGAAAATGTGAATTTAGAGCGGCGGGCCGGAAAGAATGTCTGCGCACGCCCCAAACGAGCCTGCCCGACCGTCCCCGGGGGAAAACGCGGGCCAGCAAGCCTGGGAGGGGCCTCAATCCTTGGGGAACGTCAGCCCCAGCTCGCGGTAGCGTTCCGGATCATTGCCCCAGCCCTCCCGCACCTTGACGAACAGGAAGAGGTGGACGGGCTTCTCCATGATCTCCGCCAGCTCCTTGCGCGCCTCCATGCTGAGCTGCTTGATCATCTGTCCGCCATGGCCCACCACGATCGCCTTCTGGCTCTCGCGCTCGACGAAAATCGTCTGCTCGATGCGCACGGCGCCCTTCTGCTCCTTCCAGTCCGTGGTCTCCACGGTTGCCTCGTAGGGCAGCTCCTCGTGCAGCCGGTCGTAGAGCTTCTCGCGCGTGATCTCGGCGGCGAGCAGGCGCAACGGCGTATCGGAGATCTCGTCCTCCGGATAATGCCAGGGTCCCGGCGCAACCGCCCCGCCCAGGTAGGACTTCAGGTCCGCAACCCCGTCGCCTGAGAGCGCCGAGATCATGAACGTGCGCGTGAATGCAATGCGCTCGTTCAATTGCCGCGCCAGATCGAGCAGGCGCTCCTTTTTCACGCGATCGATCTTGTTGAGAGCCAGGACGAGCGGCGCCTTGGCGTGCTCGAGCTTGCCGAGGATGCGATCGGTGTCCTCGTCGAGCCCCTTGGCCGCGTCGATCAGCACCACCACGATGTCGGCGTCGCCCGCCCCGCCCCAGGCCGCCTCCACCATCGCCCGGTCGAGCCGGCGCCGCGGCGCGAAGATGCCCGGCGTATCGATGAGCACGAGCTGGCTCGCGCCTTGAATCGCGATGCCGCGGATGGGCATGCGCGTCGTCTGCACCTTGCGGCTGACGATCGACACCTTGCTGCCGACCAGCGCATTGACCAGCGTCGATTTGCCGGCGTTGGGGGCGCCGATCACGGCGATGAAGCCGAAGCGGGTCTTAAGCGCCGTCTCAGCCACGAGCCCACACTCCCTCGCGCACCAGAAGGGCCGTGGCGGCCGCCTGCTCTGCCGCCCGCTTGCTTGCCCCTTCACCGCGCGCGGGCTTCCGGCCCTTGATGCGCACCTCGGTGGTGAAGCAGGGCGCGTGATCGGGCCCCGATCGCGCAACCTCGGCGTAGTGCGGCAAGTCGAGGCCCTGTCCCTGGGCCCATTCCTGCAGCGCCGACTTGGCGTCGGACCCTTTCTCCTCCGACACCTCGAGCTTGGGAGCCCAAAGCGCGCGCACGACGTCGCGCGCCTTCTCGTAGCCGGCCTCCAGGAAAATGGCGCCGAGCAGCGCCTCGCAGGCGTCGGCGAGAATGGTGGTCTTGTCGCGCCCGCCGCTGCTCTCTTCCGAGTCGCTCAAGACCAGATGCGCGCCGAGATCGAGCGTGCGGGCAACCTCGGCGCAGGTGGCGCCGCGGACGAGACCGTTGAACAGCCGCGCGAGCTCGCCCTCGGTGGCCGACGGATAGGTTTCATTGAGCAGCTCGGCGATGGCGAGGCCCAGGACGCGATCGCCGAGGAACTCGAGGCGCTCGTTGTCGCGGCGCTTGGCGGACGCCTGCCGCACGCTGGCGTGCGTCAGCGCCTTCTTGAGCAGGCTGCGGTCCTCGAAATGATAACCGACGCGCGACTCCAGCTTCTGTTTGCGGGCCGCGGCCACGGCGTCTCAGCGCACGAGGTTGAAGATCCTGCCCCAGCGGATGTCCATGGGCCAGGTCCATGGGCTGGTCAGCCGGAAGGCATTCGGATCGTCGACGGCGGCGGAGAAGAAGATGATCTCCGCGCGCCCCACCAGGTTCTCGTGGGGCACGTAGCCCACGCCGTAGCGCGGCGACCGCTCGCGGCTGTCGGTCGAGTTGTCGCGGTTGTCGCCCATCATGAAGTAGTGCCCCGGGGGCACCGTATAGGTATCCGTGTTGTCGAACTGGCCGTTGGGCACGGAATCGAGCACATAATACTTGACGCCGTTGGGCAGCGTCTCCTCGAAGCGCGGGATCGGCCGGTCCTCCTCCGGCGAGACGAATTCGCCCTTGCGCACCTTGGGCACCGCCTGGCCATTGATGTAGAGCACGCCGGCGCGCATGGCGATCTGGTCGCCCGGCAGACCGATGACGCGCTTGATGAAATCGGTGGAATTGTCGCGCGGCAGCTTGAAGACGGCGACGTCGCCGCGCTTCGGCTCCCCGGCGAAGATGCGACCCTTGAAGGGGATCAGGCCCCAGGGGAAGGAGTAGCGGCTGTAGCCGTAGGACAGCTTCGACACGAACAGGTAGTCGCCGACGAGCAGCGTCTGCTTCATCGAGCCGGAGGGAATGTTGAACGGCTGATAGAAGAAGATGCGGACGATCATTGCCAGGATGAGCGCGTGGACGACGATCTTGACCGTCTCCCGCCACCCGCTCTCCGCCGCTTTGTTGGCCTTCTGCAAGCTCATGCTCTCTTATGTCCGCTGCGTCCTGCCGCTCGAATCCAAGCTCGCCGGGCCTCTAGTGTCCTGTCTCCGAATTGCCTTCACCTTTGCCTCACGGTCGGCAAGGCAATTCGGAGACTGAAGGACACTAGCAAAAAGCTGATTCTAGTGTGGTTCAGTCTCGCAAATGCCGTGATGGAGCCTGCCACGAAGGGTGATGGCATTTGCGAGACACCACACTAGCTGGAGCCCCCGTATAGCGGGTTGGCGACAGCGCCGCAATTCGCCGGGCGTTGCACTCAGTCGTTCCGGGGTGTGCCGGCCGGGACGGTCGAAATCACCACCATGGCTTGCGCCAGCGGGAAGTCATCGGTCAGCGTGAGGTCGATGCGCGCTTCGCTCCCCTCAGGGGTGATGCGCATGAGCTGTTCGGCCGCACCGCCCGTCAGCACCATGGTAGGGCGGCCCGAGCGCAAATTGACGACGCCCATGTCCCGCCAGTGCACGCCCTTCCTGATGCCCGTTCCGAGAGCCTTGGCACAGGCCTCCTTGGCCGCGAAGCGCTTGGCGTAGGAGGCCGCGCGCGCCCGTCGCTTGTCGGATTTCTCGCGCTCCGTGTCGGTGAAGACACGCTCCAGGAAGCGATCGCCATAGCGCTCGATCGTCCTTTCGATGCGGCGGATGTCGATGATGTCGTTGCCGACGCCGAGAATCATGCGCGTCCCTTCGCCCGCTTCGATGCGCCGGCGTCGGCGCGTGCCTCGTCCATCAGGACGCGCATGCGCTCAATCGCCGGGGCGAGCCCGCTGAAGATCGCCTCGCCGACGAGAAAGTGGCCGATGTTGAGCTCGACGATCTCCGGGATGCGCGCGACCGCACCGACCGTGTTGAAGGTCAGCCCGTGCCCGGCGTGCACCTCCAGGCCAGCGGCGGCGGCTGCCTTCGCCGCGCGCTGCAGCCGGTCGAGCTCGCGCGCCAGCCCGGCGGCATCGTCTTCGAGCGCCCGCTCGCAGTAGGCGCCCGTGTGCAGCTCGACCACCTGGGCGCCGAGGCGGCTCGCGGCGTCGATCGCCTTGGGATCGGGCTCGATGAACAGCGACACGCGAATGCCGGCCTCCTTCAGCGCCTCGACGTAATGGCGCAGGTGGTTCTCGCCGCGCACCACATCGAGCCCGCCTTCCGTGGTCTTCTCCTCCCGCTTCTCAGGCACGAGGCAGCAGGCATGCGGCACGTGCCTGAGCGCGATCGCCAGCATCTCGTCCGTCGCCGCCATCTCGAGATTGAGCGGCCTGGTCAACTCGCGCTTGAGCCGCGCGATGTCGACATCGGAGATGTGGCGGCGATCCTCGCGCAGGTGCGCGGTGATGCCGTCGGCCCCGGCCGCCACGGCAAGGTGGGCGGCGCGCAACGGATCGGGATGGCGCCCGCCCCGCGCGTTGCGGATGGTCGCCACGTGGTCGATGTTGACGCCGAGGCGCAAATGCGCCGGGTCGAG
>DATEVP010000433.1:0-2629 GCA_035258465.1 Hyphomicrobiaceae bacterium | reverse complement strand
CATCGCACGCAGACGCCAGCCCGGCGATCGAGGATAGAATGGGAATGGCCGCAACCGTCATGCGGCCTCACCTAGCCGGATGCTGGCCGACAATCAAGCCGCGGGGGCGCCCGACGCGATCTCTTCCTTCACCAGCCTCGGCCCGCCGAACAGCGTGCCTTTGCCGAACAGCACGCCGAAGCCCAGGATGCGCGCCAGCAGCCAATCGTCCTCGATGCGGCCGACGATCAAGGTGAGACCGAAGTCGGAGAGATAGCGGCAGATGTCGGCCGCCGGCACGCGCCCGCCCGTCGCCGGCAGGCCGTCGAGGAACACCGGCGCGTCGAGCTTGACGAACTGGAAGCCCATGGCCTTGAGGGAACCAAAGTCCATGTCGAGGTCCGTCACCTCGTCGAGGGCGAAGCCGAAGCCGCCGGCCGCCATGGTGCCCAACACCTCGGCGTGGCCCGGCGTGAAGGCGCGCACCTCGCTCTGGGCAAACGACAGCACCAGACCCATCTGACCCTCGTTGCCGGGCTGCACCGCGGCAACATCGAGGAAACTCTCGTCGGTCAGCGCCTCGCCTGTCACCGCCGTCAGCACCGAGCCCTGGCGGCCGCGCTCGCCCAGCCGCCGCGCCACCCGCGCCGCGCGGATCATGCGCGCCGCATCGATCTGCGGCATCAGGCCCGAGCCCTTCGCGGCACGCGCGAACTCGCTCTGCTCGAGCGTTGCCCCATCGGCGGTCATGAGCCGCACGCTCACCTCGAAGTGGCGCGGACGGCCCTCGGCCAGCGCATGGATCGGCTCGAGCAGCACCTCCATGCGCTCCGCGGCAATCGCCTCGGCGATGCGCGCAACGTGCGGATTGAGGGTCGGCGGCGCGTTGGGCCGCAGGCCGCTTTCCTCGGCTCGCTCGCGATTGAGCGAGGACCACCACGTTCGCGTGGTGGCGGGGGCAGCCGGCTCGGCCTCCGGCGCGGGGGCAGCTGCCGGTTCCTGCATCGCCCGGGCCGTCGTCTGCAACCCAGCGACCGAGCGGCCGATCATGGCCTCGGTCGCGTTCGCCGGCTCCGGCTTGGCCGCGGGCTCGGTCGCCGGCTTACCATTGAGCTCGTCGGCGAGCTTCTTGATGAGACCCTGGATGAGCTCGAAGCTCATTGCTTCCGATCGGACGGGCTCTTCCGCCTCGCGAGGCTCCGCCGCCGTCCTAGCGCCGGTGGCCGGCCCTGCTGCCGGGGGTGGCGCTGCCTCGGGAGTTGCCGGCGCCATCGTCGGCTCGCGCGATGGCCGGAAGCTGAAGGAATCCTTGGGGCGCGGCTCCGGCAACGGCGTAGACTCCCGCCTGTCGGCCGCCCGCGTCCAATGCACCGACGCCCCTTCCGCATCGCCGTCGTCGTCGATGGCGATGAGCGAGCGCCGCACCACCAGGTGGACCGAGAGCAGCGCCGTGTAGACCGCGAGCGCCGCCACCATGCCGGCCCACAGCGTCAGCCCCAGGCGCAGCAGGAACCATGCGCCAAATGCCAGCGACAGAAGCGTCACGGAGAAGATCACGAAGGCGTCGGCGAAGCGCGGATTGATCGACGTCTCGTCAGTCATGGCGATTTGTCGTGTCATTGCACCTGGGCCCGGTCTATTGATTCGCAAGGGAAAAGCATTTGCACGGCGCGCTGTAAGCGCAACCGGTACGGGCGCGGTATCGACAGCTTTTCCTCCGGCGTGGGCGCAAAAGCCACGCGTGCCGCGCAGCCTGCAACGACGAGTCCCGACTTGCGTCTACAATGATTGTTGCGACTCTCCTCGATGCCAGCGCTGATCTTGCCGATGTCGGCCTTGGTCGAGATCGGCGGTCGAGCCGGGTTGTCGATGCCGCACCGACAAGATAGGATGTGTGCGGTTGCTCAGTAATATGAGCGACCCTCGCAGGAGGACGGGAAAGGAGCTGTTAACGGACAGGGGGCGCTCGACGTTCGATCCACATTCAGGAGGAAGTAATGCTAACCAAAGGATTCTTGCTCGCCAGCCTAATCGCTGTCGTTCTCACGTATCCGGCCATCCAGGCAAGCGCCGTTGGCGTTGGTCAGACTTGCGGCACCATTGCCAACATCAAATGCGACCGAGGACTGTGGTGCGATCCCGAGCCGGGGAAATGTGGCGGCGCAGACCTCGCCGGTGTCTGCGTCAGCATTCCTCCGACTTGCCCGAAGGAAATAAGGCAGGTGTGCGGTTGCAACAAGAAGAACTACAATGGGGACTGTCCGCGGTGGAAAGCCCGCGTTGCAAAAAACCACGACGGGGCCTGCCGGACCAATAAGTGAGCCTGTAGCCCAGCGCGAGGTGCGGAGCGGTCGGCACATGGCCGGCCGCCCGCGCAAGCAAATTACGCCACCGCCTTCAGCACCTTGGCCAGCTGGTCGCGGATCTGGGCGACGTCGGCCTCGGTGGAGATGAGCGGCGGGGCGACGACCAGGGTGTCCACGGCGACGCGCACGTAGATGTCGAGGTCGTGGTACATGCGCTCGGTGGCCTCGTAGCCTCTGAGGCCCGGCTTGCCGGCGATGGGCGCCAGATCGATGCCGCAGAGCAGGCCCACGGTGCGGATGTCCTCCACGTTGGGCTCACCCTTGAGGCTCATCATGGCGTCGGC
>DATEVP010000432.1:0-5081 GCA_035258465.1 Hyphomicrobiaceae bacterium | reverse complement strand
GATTCAACGGTCTAGGAGAGGTGCAATGCGAAACATAAGTCCGATGCTGGCATTTCTGCTTGGCGTGGTGGTGGTGGGCCTCGGTGTGCTCGGCTACATGCTTTACGAGCGGCAGAACCGGCAGGTGCTGAAGATCGACGTGCCGGGCTTCTCCGGCGAGATCACCAAGGACAAGGGCGTCGATATCGAGGTCGACAAAGACCGGTAACGACTTCCGTCCTCTTTTACTTGTCATCGCCCGGCTTGACTGGGCGATCCAGTAACCGCCGGCGGTGATTGGCTTGCTATCACAGGGGTTACTGGATGCCCGCCTTCGCGGGCATGACAATAGTCGTTACGGAATGAGAACGGCGGCGCCGGTCAATTCGCCCTTGCGCAAACGCTCGAGCGCCTCGTTGGCTTGGTTCAGCTTCATCGGCACCACGCTGGTCTTGACCGGCACCTTCGGCGCCAGCGCCAGGAACTCGCGTGCGTCGGCGCGGGTGAGATTGGCGACCGAGCGCAGCACCCGCTCTTCCCACAGGATGTCGTATGGGAAACTCGGGATGTCGCTCATATGGATGCCGCCGCAGACGACGACCCCGCCTTTGCGTACGGCCTTGAGCGCAATCGGCACGAGCGCGCCGACGGGGGCGAAGATGATTGCCGCGTCGAGCGCTTCAGGCGGCTTCTCGTCCGAGCCGCCCGCCCACACGGCGCCGAGGCTACGCGCAAAGTTTTGCGCCGCAAGGTCGCCCGGGCGGGTGAAGGCGTAGACGTCGCGTCCTTGGGCGCGCGCGACCTGCGCCACGATATGGGCGGCGGCGCCGAAACCGTAGATGCCGAGACGCTTCGGATCCCCCGCTAGTTTGAGCGAGCGGTAGCCGATCAATCCGGCGCAGAGCAGCGGCGCTGCTTCGGCGTTGCTGTAGCCGTCCGGCAGGTGGAAGGCGTAGCGCGCGTCGGCGACCGTGTAGCCGGCATAGCCCCCATCGATCTGGTAGCCGGTGAAGCGCGGGTGGTCGCAGAGATTCTCCTCGCCCTGGCGGCAATAGAAGCAGGTGCCGTCGGTCCAGCCGAGCCACGGCACGCCGACGCGCATCCCTATGGCGAATCCCTCGACGCCCGGCCCAAGCGCCTCCACATGGCCGACGATCTCATGGCCGAGGACGAGGGGCAGCTTGGGGTGGTGAAGCTCGCCATCGAAGATATGGAGGTCGGTGCGGCATACCCCGCAGGCCGCGACCTTGATGAGGATCTGGCGGGGCCCAGGCTTGGGCACCTCGAGCTCGACGGGCTTGAGCGGGGCGCCCGGCCGATCGAGCAGCATGGCCTGCATGTGAGAGGGGATGGCCAATTTCTGACCCGGTTCAGTTCTTGTTTCGTTTGGATCGACGCGCGCGTGCTGTCCGGTGGGCGGCTACTCTTTCCTTCCGGCCTCTTTGCAACCGACGGCGTTTCCGAAACTCTCAAGCGTGATCTTCTGTTGCCGCTCGGGCGGAAGGAGCGCCACGATCACGCCGGCGACGAAACAATAATAGTGCGCCGCGAAGAGCGTCTTGTCCTGGCCGGAGCGGAAGCGCGCCGAACGCTCGATCCGGTCGATCTGCGTGCGAGCGGCCTCAGTGATCCGCCGCAACGCCGTGGCGGCCTGCTCCGGCGTCGATTGGGCCACCTCGTCGAGCAGCGTTTCGACTGCGCCGGAGTCCAGTTTGGAAAGCACGCGGCACCTGTCGCCGGCCAGATAATCCTGGTAGGCCTCCGATGTCTTGTCAGCCGCAAGCAGACGCTCCTGCGCCTCGATCAGCTCATTGGCGACAGCGCGCCACTCCGTCAGCGTGGCGTCGGCCCCGGGCGCAGCAGCAAGGATCGTTTCAGCCTGGTTGCGATAGGCTTGCCAGCGCTCGGCCGCGATCGGAACCGGCGACGATGGCGCGGCGAAGGCGACGATGTCGCAGCCCGCGATATTCTTGAAGGCAAGCGCAGGACTGGCGCTAAAGCCCAAGGCCAAGCACGCCAGCAGGACGAGACGCTGTTTCACTCGATGCTTTTGCGGATCTGCGCGAGCAGGGCGGAACGGCTCGTCTGCGGGCTCAATTGATAGCGATAATAGCCAACCATGTCCTTGATCCGCTGATATTGCAGCGGCGTGAATTGCTTCATGCAGGCATCGTCGGAATAGTCCATGTAGTTCTCGACCGGGTCGAAGCGCGTTTCGCCGGGACAGGCCGAGGGTTGCCGTGGCGGGCAGCCCGTCGCCGCATTTTGCTCGTAAGCCGTGTCGACGACGTCGTCGCCGGGGGCGTCACAGCCGCCCTGGAAGGTATGGTAGAGCCCGGCCCAATGCCCGACTTCATGCACGGCCGTCATGCCGAGATCGTAGGGCCAGGGCTGGGCACGCGAGGCGTCGGGCAAGCTCGCATGATGGATGACGACGCCGTCGAGCTGAGGCGTATCGGCGTACCACCAAGGGAAGGTGGCATAGCCCAATAATCCGCCCCCGGGCTCGGCGGTATACATGTTGAGGGAGCCGGCGGTGTCGGTGCCGAGCGTAGTCTTCATCTCGATCTCGGCGTCCGAACCTGGTTCGTGGGTGAACCAGGATTGGTTCTCATGCAGGTTCACATCCGCGATCTTGAATTCGATCGAGGCGGGCGCATAGGTGCGATTCAGCAAGGCGACTTGCGCCTTGAGCTGGCGGTCGGGCAGGTAACCCTGCGTCCCCTGATGGATGATATGGAAGCGGATCGGGATCACCGTCTTGCCACGGAAGTTGACGCGGTAGGAGCGAAGCGCGGTGATCACGCGGTTGGCCTGTATTTTCGCCGCCGGGGTGGGTGGCGGCGTGCCGCATCGATAGAGCTTCGGTGCGGTGGCGGGCGCCTCTTGGGCAAAGAGGGCGTCGACCTTGGCGGTCGCGGTTGCCAAGCAGGTGCAGGCGGATGACATGAGGAACTGACGCCGATTCACGACTACTCTCCCAGGTTGGTTCGTTTTTTGTCTGTGAACCTGGTCCGCCTACCAAGCCGCAGAGGTTACCGAGCGGCAGAGATTACCCAGACATTCAAACCTCAGGAAGCGTTTTCAGCTTAAGGTTTTGTCACCTTCGAGGCGCCCGGCGCGCTGCTTGAGAGTGTCTTCGAGCTGCTTGATCCAGGCCACGTCTTCCCCTCGGGCTTCACGCATGCCGTGGATCAACCCGAGATTGCGCGCCGTCGTTTCCAGCTCCCACGAGGCGCGCGCCACGGCGAGCGCCTCGCCGAGCCTGTCATTGGCGTCGTCGGCGTCGCGGGCGAGTACGGCAAGCTCGAGCAGCGTGGCGTGGTCCCAATAATCGGGATTCTTTCCTGCCTTGCGGACCGTGGAATAGCGCACCACCGGCAAGATCTCGGTCTGGCGCGGATCGGCCTTGGGCATCATTTCCATCAAGGTCACCGCATTGATGCCGGGATAGGCATCGCGCCAATCCGCCTCGAAGCCCGCGAGATAGGTATCGATGGCATTCTTGAGCAGCGCGCGCGCTTCCGGCAGGCCCTCTTTCTTTGCGAGGTCCCAGCGGTCCTTGTACATGCGACCCAACAGACCGTTGGTCTCGCTCGACGGACCGAACTCGGCGATCACCTCGGCGAGCACCTTCTCGGCCTCGGCAAAGCGGCCCTCGCGGTTGAGCGCGAAGCCGAGCTGCTCGCGCATCATCTTGGCGCGTTTGAGAGGCAGCGGCATGCGGTGGTAGAGGTCAATCATGGCGGCGTATGCCTTCACGTCGCGCAGCGACAAGAACAGATCGACCACGACGCCGCTCTCCACCTCGAGCAGATTGGCGAGCGCGGGCTCATCGGCGAGCTTCTGCACTGCCTCTTTCCCCTCGCGCACCGCCGCGCGCAAGCGGTCCTTATACCGCTTGGAATAGTCGGCGGCCTGCCGGAAGATATCGGTCTTTGCGTGATCGACCTCCCAGCGCGGAACGCCTTCGACCAGCTGGAAGATCGGGCTGTCGTCATGCGGGTTGCCGCGCGCGGCGATGAGTTGCTTGGCGATTTGGTCGAGCGTCGCGTCGGCCTCGACCGGCTCGCCGGCCCTGTCGGTCTTGTAGGAGATGCCGCGCACCAGCGCGATATCGAAGGGGAGCACCGTGCCTTCGCCGAACACGATCACCGTGCTGCGCGGCCGCATGGCGTGCCTGATGCCCAGCTCGTAGAACACGTTGGGATTGGCGCCGGTGATGTCAGCCACGGCGTAGTGGCAGAGCATCAGCCGCTCGAACATCGGCTTGTGGATGGTGCCGCCGATCTTCTCCTCGTCGGCGCGGATCGGCTCCAGCCCGGCCCGGGCGACCGCGGGCGCGATGATCTTCAAGTAGATGGAGTCGAAATTGGTGACGCGCCCGGCGGCATCCATCTTCTTGCCGAACGGCATCAGCACGAAGCAGAGCGGTGCCAGCTCAGCCGTCTCGTCCACGACAAACTCCATCCGTTGGCGAGCACCTTCGGCGTCGCCTCAGGAAAAGTCTAGCATGGAAGGATTAGTGGCGGACGAGCGGCCAGGTTTGTAGGCTTTGGCGGAGCGTCGAAACGGCGACCGGCGTTTCGGGCGCTTGCTCATAGGCGCCGGACGGACGCGCCGTGAGGGTGCCGAGCAGCCGGCGCTCGGGCACGAGCGCGGACACAGCCCACAGCGCCCCGAAGGCGAGTCGGCCGAGCCTGGCGGTGTCGGGGGCTTCCTCGTCGAACAAGGTCAGCGCATTGCGCCTGTCGGCATCGCGGCGCATGGCATCGCCCGACCAGCACATGGTCTCGCCATAGGTCACCTGCTCATGCGCATCGAGCAGGCGCGGATTGCGTGCCCAGCGGATGAGCTCGGATGCCGGCTCTTGCGGGGCAAGCTCTGAAAGGCTCGCGAAGAGCTGCTTTAGGTCGTCCTCAGGCTCGAGCCAGGCGAGAATCACCTTGGCGCTCACGCCCGCGTGCTGAAGGGCGCCCTTCATGCCGATCAGGGCCTTGGCCGGGTCCGACCCGGGCGAGCGCAGGATCATGGTGAGGGAGAAGCCGGCTTGGGCGCGCTCGACACATCGCGACATCATCTGAAGATGCCGGCGAAGCTCG
>DATEVP010000431.1:0-4013 GCA_035258465.1 Hyphomicrobiaceae bacterium | reverse complement strand
GTCGGCCGCGTCGTCGGCCAGGTGGTAGAGGCCCGGCGGCAACAGGCTCGGCAGGATGCCGACCGCCAGCTCGGGCCGGTCCATCGGATCGCTGGAGCGCTCCTCGCCCAGGCCGAGCACCGCCCCGGCGAGTGCGCCGTCAGGACCTGGCAGGAGAAGGTGCTTCTTGGCGCTCCCCTTGAACCCCTGCGCCTCCACCCATGCCCGTTGCGCTTCGCTGAGCTGTGCCTTGCCGGCCCAGCCTCCATTGCGGGCGAGCCAGATGGGGATCGATTTCTTCCTGGCGTCGGCCGCCAGCAGCACGGCCGCCGGCCCCTGAGCTTGCTTGGTCTTTTCTCTTGCTGCCATGGATGATTTCGCCGAGACAGGATGCGTGGGCGATCCCGCCCGGTTCACTTGAACATTATCGGCAGTGCGCGCCGGATTGACAATTGCAGCGCCGACAGGGGCTGTGGGGAAGAGCCATGACGTACGAGCTGGTGATTGGCAACAAGAACGGATCGAGCTGGAGTCTGCGGCCGTGGCTCGCCATGAAGCACGCCGGCATCCCGTTTCGCGAGATCCATATCGCCCTGCGCACACCGCAAACCAGGGAGCACATCCTGCGGTATTCGCCGGCCGGCCGGGTGCCGGTGCTTCTCAGCAAGGGACAAGCGATCTGGGACAGCCTGGCCATCCTCGAATACCTGGCCGAAGCGCATCCCGAGGCCCAGCTCTGGCCGCAGCCGCGGGAGGTCCGTGCGCACGCCCGGTGCGTAGCGGCCGAGATGCACTCGGGCTTCCAGGCCCTGCGCGAGCACTGCCCGATGGACCTCGTCCGGCGCCTGCCGAAGGCGAGCCTGCCCGACCAGGTGAGCGCCGATGTGCGCCGCATCGTCGGCTCGTGGCGCGATTGCCGCGCGCGGTACTGCACCGGCGGCGGCTTTCTGTTCGGCGCCTTCTCCGCGGCCGACGCCATGTACGCCCCGGTCGCCTCGCGGTTCCGGACCTATCTTCCCGACCTGGCGGTCTACGGGGACGACGGCACCGCCCAGGCCTACGTGGACACGCTATTTACGCTGCCGGCCATGGCCGAATGGGAGGCGGCCGCGCGGCTCGATCCGAAGCCCGGCTGATGGCTCAGGGATCCCACACAGAAACTTCTGGTTAACGCATTATTGACGGCTGACCCCGAAACATAGCTCAAGCCCGCGAATCACGCGGGGATCACAACGGGCGAGGGGTCAGCCATGGCTGGAAAGCTCACCGGCGGCAGCGCACGCGGGATGCGCCGCGCCGTTCATCTCCTGGCAAGCGCCGGCATGAGCCTCCTGGCTGGGGCCTGCTCTCAGCTCGGCTCAGCGACCCAGCAGTTGGCCGCCGCCCCGCAGGCCACCGTGGCCGCCAAGCCAGCGACGGACGGGCGCGGCGAGCTGCTCAAGGCCACGGAGTATTGGGGCCAGGCCTATGCCAAGAATCCGCGCGACGCGCAGACCGCTCTCAACTATGCGCGCAATCTCAAGGCCCTGGGCGAGAAACGCCAGGCCCTCGCCGTCCTGCAGCAGGCCTCGATGACGAACGCCACCCATCGCGGCATCAATGCCGAGTACGGGCGCCTTGCGCTCGAGTTCGACCAGGTAAGCCTGGCGCAGAAGCTGCTGGAGCAGGCCGAGGACCCCGCCAACCCGGATTGGCGCATCATCTCGGCGCGCGGCACCGTGTTGGCCAAGCAGGGCAGGTACCGCGATGCGATCCCGCTCTATGAGCGGGCCCTGACCTTGGCGCCGGAGCAGCCCTCGGTCCTGAGCAACCTCGCGCTCGCCCATGCCATGGAGGGGGAGGCCGACAAGGCAGAGCCGCTGCTCAGGCGCGCGGCCAGCGCCGACGGACAGGAGGGGCGCATCACCCAGAACCTCGCGCTGGTCCTCGGCCTGCAGGGCAAGTACGACGAGGCCAAGCTGACGGCAGCGCGCGGCCTGCCGGCGGACAAAGCAGCGGCCAACGTGGACTACATGCGCAGCATCGTGAAGCTCGATGCCAAACCGCTGGCGACGGCCTCATTGCCAGTGCCGCAGAAGGCACCAGTGCAGGCGACGCAAGGCGGCGAGCTCAAAGGCACCGCGGCCGACGACGGCGCAGCGGCAGTGGGCTCCGGCTGGTCGACACAAGTGGCAACGGCAAAGGCCGAGCGCTGATCGCGCTGAGTGCCGGGGCCGGATCGCCGCTCAGTCTTCGCCCATCAGGCGCATGATCGCCGGCAGCGTCAGGAGCGCCGCCGCGACCAGCCAAATTGCGAGGGAAACCGGCGTGCTTGCCTTCAAGCCCCGGATGCGCTCGTAGGCGGCTGCCGGAACCCCGGCGAGCAGCAGCGTCAGCAACCCCATGAAGAGCGACGTCAGATAGGCGAGCACGTCCGGCCGGACGTAGGCAGACCCGCGCGTGAACAGATAGAGGAAATAGGCAACCGAATCGTAGAGCGGCGAGAAGGGCATGGCATTGAGGATCGACAGTCCGACCGTGACCAGCACCAGCAGATAGCTCAGCGCCCGCATCGATGCCCTATCCCAGCGTGAGCCGAACGCCCCGCGCCGTCACGGCGATGAAGAGCGCGAGGCGCGCGACCACCAGCCACACGACGGCGAAGGCGATGACGAGCCCGTGGGGCACCGCGCGCGGCGTGATCGCGGCGACGCCCTCGAGCACGGGATCGGTGACACGCTCGAGCACCCGAACCATGAGCTTGTCGCTGTCCGCACCCCAGATCAGCGCAACAAGGAGCCGGGCGAGGAGCAGATAGATCAGCGCGGCAAGGATCAGGTCGGGGACGTGGTAGTACCAGTAGGTGAGAAAATTCGCGCGCGGCGTCATCGTTGCAGCATCACGCGAGCGTATACGAGAAGACGACCGCGATCAGCCACATCATGATGGAGGTCACCGAGGTCCACAGGGCAAAGTTCAGGTAGACCTCGCGCATCAGGGAAGCCGTCATGCGCTGCGCAACGGCTTCGGGCGGACGCGCCTCCTTCGGCAGATAGAGCCACATCTCGGTGCGACGGTAGGGTTTGGTGCGCGCCTCGAACGCTTTCAGCACCAGGATGCCCGTCATCACCGTGGTCAGAAAGCCGCCGCTCTGGAACGCCACGAGCGGGTTGAAGGACAGACCGATCATGATGCAGAAGATGGCCAGCGATCCAAAGCCACAGGCCCGCAGCACCGTTTCAAACGCTATTCTGCGCATGTCCTCCACGGTATCGCTCCTGACCAGAAGTCGATCGATTCCGCGTGCCCAACTCAATTTTAGTCTGCCTCAAGAAACCTGCATTCACAATCGTGTGCGTGTGCGCGGCTCTTTCACAATCCGAGCTTGAGGAAATTCCCGACCGCGGGGAGGGTCAGGATGCCCGTGGCGGCAAGCCAGATCCACAGCGAGGCTTCGGTCGAGTCGTCCTCGGCGCCGACGAAGCGCTCGTAGATCGCCGCCGGGATGCCGCCGAGAATGATGGTGGCGGTCGAGACCATGAGGGAAGCGAACAACCTCGTGAGGCCGCCGCTACCGAAAAAAACGGGACCTGCCAAGTAGGAGGAGTAGATCAACGCGAACAGCAGCCACAGCTGATTGAAGAGGCCGTTGATCATGCCAAAGAAGGCGATGCCGATGTAATAGAGGTTGCGGTCCATCGCGCGAGCTCAGTTGATGCGGGGCAGGATGCCCATCAACCGCATCGAGTAATCGAACGCGACGCGGAGCCAGAACAGCCAGACGAAGCCGAACAACCACACCACCACGGGCGCCGCGGCCTTCGGCGTCACCAGCGACACGACCGCCACGACCGGATCGGTGAGCCGGCAGAAGAACCGCCAGATGTAGTTGGAGGAGTCCGGATCGATGAACAGCCCGAGCAGCGCGCGGCCGAGCAGCGTGTACATCAGCGCCGCCAAGGCGAAGTTCGGCAGATAGAAATACCAATAGGTGAGGATCGGATACGAGGTGCCCACGGCCAGCTCCTGCGGCGGCACAATATGGCGGCGGCGCC
>DATEVP010000430.1:0-2935 GCA_035258465.1 Hyphomicrobiaceae bacterium | reverse complement strand
CTGCTTGATGCGAGCATGCAGCCTGTGGCGGGGATCGAACGGCTCCTTGCTGCCCCGGTCCCGCACCAGCTCGACGGCCTGGAACAGGCCGCGGCCGCGCACATCGCCGACATGGTGATGGTTGCCGAAGCGTTCGCCCAGCCGGCGCGCCAGGTGCTCGCCCTGGCGGCGCACGTCGGCGAGGAGGTTGTCGCGGCGGATGATGCGCTGCACGGCGAGCGCTCCGGCGCAGGCCAGCGGATGGCCGAGATAGGTGTGGCCGTGCTGGAAAAGGCCGGAGCCTTTCTCGAACGCTTCGAAGATCTTGCCGCCGACGAGGAGGGCGCCGATCGGCGCGAAGCCGCCGCCGAGCCCCTTGGCGATCGCCATCAGGTCGGGCGCGATCCCTTCCTGCTCGCAGGCATGCAGTGTGCCGGTGCGCCCCATGCCGCACATGACCTCGTCGAGGATCAGCAGGATGCCGTGGCGGTCGCAGATCTGGCGGATGCGCTTGAAATAGCCTTCGACCGGCGGAATCGCGCCGCTGGTCGCCCCGCCGACCGTCTCCGCCACGAACGCGATCACGGTCTTCGGGCCCAGCTCCTCGATCTTGCGCTCGAGCTCCTGGGCGAGCCGCTCGCCGTATTGCCGCGCCGTCTCGCCGGGCTGCCGGCCGCGGTATTCGAAGCAGGGCGAGACATGATGGGTCTCGATCAGCAAAGGCGCGAATTGCTTGCGGCGCCATTCGTTGCCGCCGACGGCGAGCGCGCCCAGCGTGTTGCCGTGATAGCTCTGGCGGCGGCCGATGAAGTGCCGGCGCTGGGGCTCGCCGATCTCGACGAAGTATTGGCGCGCCATCTTCAGTGCCGCCTCGATCGCCTCCGAGCCGCCGCTGACGAAGTAGACATGGCTGATGCCGGAGGGCGCATGCGCGACCAGGTCGTCGCCCAGCTCCTCCGCGACCTGCGTGGTGAAGAAGCTGGTGTGCGCGTAGGCGAGCTTGTCGAGCTGGGCGTGCATGGCCGCCAGCACGTCTGGGTGGCTGTGGCCGAGGCAGGACACCGCCGCTCCGCCCGAGGCGTCGATGTACTCTTTGCCGGCCGCATCCCAGATGTGAATGCCTTCGCCGCGCGCGGCCACGGGGTAGTTGTGGGCGATCGAGCGATGCACGATGCGGGTCATGGTGGTGCTTCCGTCGTTGGGTGTCAGCCCCGGAGGGTCTGACACCGCGGCTAGCGCAAGAATTCGGGCGAGATCAGGCTCGGCAGGAACAGCGAAACCTTGGGCCAGACGATCACCAGCGCCAGCATCAGGAACATCGGGATCAGCATGATGGCGGTATCCTTGATGGCGTCGCGGACGCGCATGCCGGCGATCGAGCAGGCGATCATCAGGCACAGGCCATAGGGCGGCGTCACGAGCCCGAAAGCCAGGGAGACGATGCCGATCATGGCGAAGTGCACGGGGTCCATGTGCACCGCCTTGGCGAGCGGCTCGAGGATCGGCGCGCAGATGATGATGGCGGGAATGGCGTCGAGGAAGCAGCCGACCACCAGGAACACGCCGGCAACAAAGAAGCCTGTCGCCGCGAAGCCCATGCCCCAAGCCGACACGCCCGACAGAATAGCCTCGGGGATTTTATAGTAGGCGAGCAGCCAGCCGAAGGTGCTGGCGGTGCCGACGCAGAAGAGGGCGATGCCGGCGAGCTTGCCGGTGTCGAGCAGCGCCGAATAGAGGCCCTTCATGTCCATCTCGCGATAGACGAGCAGCGACAGCACGGCAGCATAGAGAACGGCAACGCAGGCCGACTCGGTGGCCGTGAACCAGCCGAAGATCTTGCCGCCGATGATGATGCCGGGCGTCATCAGCGCCGGGATCGCGATCCACGACGCACAGAGGAGCTCGCGCCAGGTCGAGCGCGGATAGGTCGGATAGTTGCGCAGCTTGGCATAGGCGTGGACGGTTGCCATCTGAGCAAGGCCGACAAGCAGGCCCGGCACGATGCCGGCCAGAAACAGCGCGCCGATCGACACCGTGAGCAGGCCGCCCCACACGATCATCAGGATCGACGGGGGGATGATCACGGCCAGCACCGCCGACACGGCCGTGATCGCCACCGAGAACGATAGGTCGTAGCCTTCCTTGGTCTGCGCCTGGATGAAGATCTTCGACTGGCTGGCCGCATCCGCGGTGGACGACCCCGAGATGCCGGCAAAGAAGATCGACAGCACGACGTTGATCTGCGCCAGCCCGCCGGGGAAATGGCCGACCAACGTGCGCGACAGCGTCATCAGCCGGTCGGTGGTGCCGCCGACGTTCATCAGGTTGGCCGTCAGCAGGAAGAACGGCACCGCCAACAGGATGAAGGAGTTGTAGGCGTTGAAGGTCTCCTGCATCAGCGACATGGTGTCGAGCCTGGGCTCGATGACGAGGATCGGCAGGCAGGCGAGCCCCAACGCGAAGGCCACCGGCACGCGCAGGAACATCAACAGAAAGAACATGCCGAACAGGATGAGCGCCGCCATCCCCGGCGACAGCACGGCGCCCGTCATGCGGAGCTCCCCGAGATCGTCTTGAGGTCGTCCAGCACCTGCTCGCCCAGGAAAACGATCCAGGTGAGGCCCGTCACCGGCCAGGCGACATGGATCAACCAGAGCGGCAGCTCGGCCAGTTCGGAAATCCGGTTCCAGGCGAACTTGGTGAACTCCAGGCCGGCCCACACGAACACCAGCGCGGCGGCCAGCACGCCGAGGCGGCCGGCAAGGCGCACCATCGCCTCGCCGCGCCGCGACAGCCGCGGCCACAGATCGACCTCGAAGTGGGTCGATTCGCGCACGCCGATCATGGCGCCGATCATGATGGTCCAGATGAACAGGAAGCGCGCCATCTCCTCGGTCCAGATGTAGGAGGGGATGAGCGCGGTGTAGCGCGAGAAGATTTGCAGGCTGACCGGGAT
>DATEVP010000429.1:0-2391 GCA_035258465.1 Hyphomicrobiaceae bacterium | reverse complement strand
CCATCTCGCCCGCGTACACTACCCCAGGAAGCTGCCGCATGTGCTCTCGCCCGAGGAGGTAGGCCGCCTTCTGGAAGCGGCACCCGGCCCCGGCCTGAAGTACAAGGCGGCCTTGAGCATCGCCTATGGCGCAGGTCTCAGAGCCGGCGAGGTCATGATGCTGCGCGTCAGCGATATCGACTCAAAGCGTATGCTGATCCGCGTCGAGCAGGGCAAGGGTCGCAAGGACCGGCATGCGATGCTCTCGCCGCAGCTGCTCGAGCTACTGCGCGCGTGGTGGCTGCAGTGTCGCTCGCAAGGCTGGCTGTTTCCGAGCCGCGATCCGCTGCTGCCGATCACAGCACGCCAGTTGAACCGCGTCTGCCACATGGCGGCAGAAGCAGCGGGCCTGGGTACGTGGGTCACGCCGCACACGTTGCGGCACTCGTTTGCGACGCACCTCCTGGAGAGCGCCATCGACGTGCGCGTGATCCAGGTGCTGCTCGGCCACGCCAAGCTCGACACGACGGCACGTTACGCGCATGTCGCCACCAACGTCCTGCGCGCGGTCACGAGCCCGCTCGATCGACTGGTGCCGCCAAGGCCAGACGCGGAGAAGCCGCCGGCATAGTCGCCCGGCGTCATGGCCCGTCCAGCCCTGGAGGTCGCGGATATCCTCCGCGACCACGGCGCCGCGTGGCGTGCGGCCAACCGCGGTCACGTGAGCCTGGCCCAGATGAAGGTGATGAGCGCGATCGAGAGCTGCCGCACGGCGGCCCTCGGCGGGCACGTTGCGCGCTGTGAGGACTGCGCCCACACCATCATCGCCTACAACAGTTGCCGCAACCGGCATTGCCCCAAGTGCCAGGGCGCCGCTGCCACAGAGTGGATGGAAGAGCGCGAGAGCGAGCTGCTCCCGGTGCCCTACTTCCACATCGTGTTCACGCTGCCAGCGGCCATCGGCGACATCGCTTACCAGAACAAGCGCGTGATCTACGATCTGCTGTTCAAGGCCTCGTCCGAGACGCTGCTCACGATCGCGGCCGACCCGAAGCATCTGGGAGCCAAGATCGGCGTCACTTCCGTGCTCCATACCTGGGGCTCGGCGATGACGCATCACCCGCACGTGCACATGATCGTACCGGGCGGTGGCCTCTCAAAGGAGGGCAAGACGTGGATCGGCTGTAAGCCCCACTTCTTCTTACCGGTGCTGGTGCTCTCCACGCTGTTCCGCCGCCTGATGCTGGAGAAGCTGGTTGCCGCGCACCAGGCCGGCAAGCTCATCTTCTTCGCCGAGCATGCGCACCTGGCCGGCGACAAGGCCTTCGCCGCCTTCCTGGCGCCGCTGAAGAGGACGAGGTGGTTCGTCTATTGCAAGCGGCCCTTCGCCGGGCCCAAGGCGGTGCTCGCGTACCTGTCGCGCTACACCCACCGTGTCGCCTTCTCCAACCGGCGGCTGATCGCAGCCGATGCCAACAGCGTCACCTTCAAGGTCAAGGATTACCGCATCGAGGGGCCAGGCCGCTACACGACCATGACCCTGGCGACGGGCGAGTTCATCCGCCGCTTCCTCCTGCACATCCTGCCCAAGGGCTTCCACCGCATCCGCCACTATGGCCTGCTCGCCGGCACTGCCAAAGCCCAGATGCTCGCCAAGGCTCGCCAGTTGCTGGCGGCGCCCACAACCGAGCCGCAGGCCGACGGGGACATTGCGACAGAGCACGTCCAGCAGTGCCCCTGCTGCGGCGGGCGCATGCACGTCATCGAGACCTTCGCACCCGGCACCCATCCCAGCCATGGCTCGTCGGCACCTGCCGGTGCCATCAGGATCGACACGTCATGAGCACCATCGTCCTGTCCGACGCCATCGCGCTTCTTGCTGGCTGGTTCGCGACTGGCTCCGATCATGCTCGCCCAATGAAGCGCCGGACCCCACATTCGGCGCCCCGATCATGGCTGTTGCCTACCGCTATCGCTGCTGCATCCAGTTCAAATGCGCTCACCGACAGCCGCGATCGACAGCCCCCAGGCCCCGATCCCATCACCGCCACCCCAGCCGCCGCGGCCAAATCCCCATAGCGCCCGCGGCGCCGTTGCTGCACACCTCTCGCGGCTTCCTTCCTTGGAGGCTTTCGGACGCCGGCCCCCGTGCGTGTGGCGCCGTCCGTGATGGGCCGGCATCCGAAACCCTTCACAAGGACAGACATTGAAGCCACTCATTTCAGCTGAACAATCGCCATTTGTGCAGGGTCAACACCCTGCATAAATTCGTCCAGAAATTCATACGAGCGAGTTATATCTATTAGGAATCTATGCGTCACATCAGCCGGTATTTCATGCTGGCCCATTACCACAAATAGCCCGGCGCGGAAATAGGACCACACGCCTTTCGGTCCAATATGCTCGAACTCT
>DATEVP010000428.1:0-18683 GCA_035258465.1 Hyphomicrobiaceae bacterium | reverse complement strand
GCCCACTGGGCGGCCCCGGTAGTCTCAGTCACATTAGCGACACCGCAGGCTTGACGTTGGGCGGTCTCAGCTACAGCCGCTGGTGCCGCCGCAGGTGTCGCACTTGAGGCAGGTGCCGTTGCGCAGGAGCGTGAAGTTGCCGCATTCGCGGCAGCTCTCGCCCTCGTAGCCCTTGACGCGCGCCTCGGCCACGCGATCGGCCTCCATGTTGTCGCGGGCGATGCGCGCCTTGGCCCGCGCGTCGAGCTGGTCGGCGAGCTGGCGCGCGATCTCGGCCACGGAAGCATCGACCTTCGGCTTGGCGAGCCCGACCACGATCTCCTGCTGCACGTTGGTGAGCGCCGACACCGCCGCCTCCATGCGCGCCTTGGCCGGCTTGACGAAGGCGCTCGACACCTCCTGCTGCAGGGAGGCGACCGGGCTCAGCGGGTCCGTTTGCTCCATCACCGCCGCCATCGCCACGGCGCTGGTGGTCGAGCGCAGCGCCAGCACCCGGTTCTCCTGCCCGCGCAGCAGCCCGCGCGAGAGGTACTTGGCGGCCGGCGGCGGTGCGGGATCCTCCTCCAACTCCTCCTCGCTCGAGCCCAGCCCGGTGTTGGCGACCTCGCTCAGGTCCACATGCGCCAGGTCGTTGCGGCCCAGGTACGAGACGGCCAGCTCGCGGAAGATGTAGTACAGGATCGAGGTGGCGTTCTTGATGGTGTCGTTGCCCTGCACCAGGCCCGCCGGCTCGAAGCGCGTGAAGGTGAAGGCGTCGACGTATTCCTCCAGCGGCACGCCGTACTGCAGGCCGAGCGAGATGGCGATGGCGAAGTTGTTCATCAGCGAGCGGAAGGCGGCGCCCTCCTTGTGCATGTCGATGAAGATCTCGCCGAGCCGCCCGTCCTCGTACTCGCCGGTGTGCAGGTAGACTTTGTGGCCGCCGACGGTGGCCTTCTGCGTGTAGCTCTTGCGCCGGTTGGGCAGCTTCTCGCGCTCGCGCTGCCGTTCCACGATCCGCTCGACGATGCGCTCGGCCGCGATGGCAGCGCGCGCCGCCATCGGCTTGTCGGAGCCGAGCTGCTCGGCCACCTCCTCGGCCTCGTCCGCGTCGTCGGAGAGCAGCTGCGCGTTGAGAGGCTGGGAGAGCTTGGAGCCATCGCGGTAGAGCGCGTTGGCCTTCAGAGCGAGCCGCCAGGAGAGCATGTAGGCCTGCTTGCAGTCCTCCACGCTCGCCTCGTTCGGCATGTTGATGGTCTTGGAGATGGCGCCGGAGATGAAGGGCTGGCTCGCCGCCATCATGTGGATGTGGCTCTGCCAGGACAGAAAGCGCTTGCCCTTGCGCCCGCAGGGGCTCGCGCAATCGAACACGGCCAAGTGCTCCGGCGCGAGGTGCGGCGCGCCTTCCAGCGTCATCGCCCCGCACGCGTGCTCGTTGGCGGTTTCGATGTGCTCCTTGGCGAAGCCGAGGTGGGCAAGCAGGTCGAAGCCCGGCTCGTTGAGCTTTTCCGCCGGGATCTCGAGCGTCTGCGTGAGGAACGCCTCGCCCAGGGTCCAGCGGTTGAACACGAACGATATGTCGAAGGCGGTCTTCAGGGCCGCATCGAGCTTGCGCAGAACGTCATCCGTGAAGCCCTTGGCCTTCAGCGTCGCGTGATTGATGGCCGGCGCCTGGGCGAGTGTGCCGTGGCCGACGGCATAGGCCTCGATCTCGGCGATCTCGGCTTCGCCATAGCCCAGCGTGCGCAGGGCCTCGGGGACGGCTTGGTTGATGATCTTGAAGTAGCCGCCGCCGGCGAGCTTCTTGAACTTGACGAGCGCGAAGTCGGGCTCGATCCCGGTGGTGTCGCAGTCCATGACCAGGCCGATGGTGCCGGTGGGTGCGATCACCGTGGCCTGGGCGTTGCGGTAGCCGTGCTCCTGGCCCAGTGCGATGGCTCGGTCCCAGGCGCGCTTGGCGGCCTCGATCAGGCCGCCGTCGGCGCATGCCGCCGCATCGAGCGGCACCGGCGCGATGGCGAGCTTCTCATAGCCGTCCTTGTAGCCGTAGGCGGCGCGCCGGTGATTGCGGACCACGCGCAGCATATCCTGCGCATTCTCCTCGTAGCCCGCGAAGGGCCCGAGCTCCTTGGCCATCTCGGCCGACGTGGCATAGGCGATGCCCGTCATGATGGCCGAGATCGCCCCGCAGATGGCGCGGCCCTCGGGGCTGTCATAGGGAATGCCCGAGGCCATCAGGCAGCCGCCGATGTTGGCGAAGCCCAGCCCCAGCGTGCGGTAGCGATAGCTGAGCTCGGCGATGCGGCGCGAGGGGAACTGCGCCATCAGCACCGAGATCTCGAGCGCGATGGTCCACAGCCGGCAGGCGTGCTCGAAGGCGCCGACATCGAAGTCCCCTCTCCCCGTCCCAACGGGGAGAGGGTTAGGGTGAGGGGCAGCTGCTTGCTCCGGCGTTTGCGTCTGCCCCTCACCCCGGCCCTCTCCCCGCAGGCCCTCGGGTTGGATGTGGGCAGGGCGGACATGAGGAGAGCCCGAGGGCAGGCGGGGAGAGGGAGACGTGCGGAACCGCATCAGGTTGAGGGAAGCCAGGTTGCACGCCGTGTCGTCCAGGAACATGTATTCCGAGCACGGGTTCGACGCGCGGATCGGTCCCGACTTGGGGCAGGTGTGCCAGTCGTTGATGGTGGTGTGGAACTGGATGCCGGGATCGGCCGAGGCCCAGGCGGCGTGGCCGACCTTCTCCCACAGCTCCCGCGCCTTCAGTTTCTTGATGGTGCGGCCGCCCACGCGCGCGGAGAGCGCCCATTCGCCATCGCCCTCGACGGCCTCGAGGAAGGCGTCCGTCACGCGCACCGAGTTGTTGGAGTTCTGGCCGGAGACCGTGAGGTAGGCCTCGCTGTCCCAGTCGGTGTCGTAGATGGGGAACTCGATCTCCTTGTAGCCGAGCCGCGCGAACTGGATGACGCGCCGGATATAGTTGTCCGGTACGAGGTCGCGGCGCGCTTCCTTGATCGCCCGCTTGAGCGCGGGGTTCTTGGCGGGGTCGAAGCAGGCGTCGCCTTCCGCCTCGCAGTTGACGCAGGCCTTCATGATAGCCTTGAGCCGGCGCTGGCAGATCTTGGAGCCGGTGACGAGGGCTGCGACCTTCTGCTCCTCCTTCACCTTCCAGTCGATGTAGGCCTCGATGTCGGGATGGTCGATGTCGACCACAACCATCTTGGCGGCGCGGCGCGTGGTGCCGCCCGACTTGATGGCGCCGGCGGCCCGATCGCCGATCTTGAGGAAGCTCATCAGGCCCGACGACTTGCCGCCGCCGGAGAGCCGCTCGTTCTCGCCCCTGAGATTGGAGAAGTTGGAGCCGGTGCCCGAGCCGTACTTGAAGAGGCGGGCTTCGCGCACCCACAGATCCATGATCCCGTTCTCGTTGACGAGATCGTCCTCGATCGACTGGATGAAGCAGGCGTGCGGCTGGGGATGCTCGTAGGCCGATTGCGACTGCGTGACCTCGCCGGTGACGTGGTCGGCGTAGTAGTGGCCCTGGCCGGGTCCGTCGATGCCGTAAGCCCAGTGCAGGCCGGTGTTGAACCATTGCGGGCTGTTGGGGGCGCCGAACTGCATGGCGAGCATGTAGCGGTGCTCGTCGTAGAAGGCGCGCGCGTCGTCCTCGCTGGTGAAATAGCCGCCCTTCCAGCCCCAGTAGGTCCAGGTGCCGGCGAGCCGGTCGAACACCTGGCGCGCGTCGTTCTCGCCCGTGACGCGTTCCGCGGCCGGTCGTTCGGCGAGCGCGCGCTCGTCGGCGACCGAGCGCCACAGCCAGGAGGGGACTTGGGTCTCCTCCACGCGCTTGAGACGCGCCGGCACGCCAGCCTTGCGGAAGTATTTCTGCGCCAGGATGTCGGCCGCCACCTGGCTCCAATGCTCAGGCACCGCGAAATTTTCTTGTCGGAAGACGACCGAGCCGTCCGGGTTCTTGATCTCGGAGGTGGCGCGGCGGAACGGGATCTTGTCGTAGGGTGATTTGCCCGCTGTCGTGAACCGCCGCTTGATCTGCATGGTCTTTCCCCCGCTGTGCCGTTCCAAGCGCGTAAGCAAGACGAGGTTCGCGCACATGTTGCTCGAGATGACGCGACACACGCACTGGACCGCGCGCTGCGGAGCTCTTCATCTCCGCTTCGCGTGAGCGCCCGCCATTGCACCGAACGCGTGCCGGCAGGGCGAACTTCGTGACTTGAGATTTACCGGAGGGCGCGGTGGCCGGATGGCCGGCGCCCGTGAATCCAAACTATGACGATTCGGAGGCGGTCGTCCACGACCGCTTGTGGGTAGTAGATGGCACGCATACTAAATGTGGTAGGTAGGAGCTTGGGGATCACGACCTGTGGGTAGGAGGCTGCGGATCGCGCGCTGGCAGGGCTTTTGGCGCCTATCGGTCGTTCTTTGGAGCGCGCCCTATGCCTGAATTCTGCGCCCGCCGTCCCCAACTCGTGCACACTAAGCCGATTCAGAGTCGACTGTCTGTTGCAGTTCTGCCGCTCGCCCCCTGCCATGGACAGGGGGCCCGGACGGGTGCCATAAGGCCGGCAACGGCAAGGCAGGCAAGGCCGCGAAACATGGGCATTTTCAGCGAAATTTTCAGCTGGTGGGGCGGCAATACCTGGTCCAACCGCCTCTACACCGGGTTCAGGGGCCGGTTGGTCGGCGAGGATGCGGACGGCAACCGCTACTACGTCCAGAAGAAAGGCATCGGCCCCCTCGGCGTGCCGCGCCGCTGGGTGATCTACAGGAATTTGGCGGAGGCCTCCAGCGTGCCGCCGGAGTGGCACGGCTGGATGCATTATCTCGTCGACACGCCGCCGACCGAGGAGGATTACGTGCCGCGGGCGTGGGAAAAGCCGCACCGCATGAACATGACCGGCACCCCGCAGGCCTATCGCCCCGCGGGAAGCATTCTGGCGTCGGGCCGGCGCCCAAAAGCAACGGGCGACTACAAGCCCTGGCGGCCGCGGTGACGGCGGGGGCTGTCACGCTTGCGCCACGTTCCCGATTCACGCAAGTGCCAGGAATTCGCGTCACCAACGGGACCTGATTTCGGCATGGCGCGCACGCGGCATGGGCGCATGGTGAAGTTTGCTGGCCAGGCGCTGCTCGGCGGCACATGGGCGCTTGTGCTCGCGCTCGCGCTGTTGTTCCCCGCGCCGTCCTCAGCCCAGCGCATCGAGAACGCGGTCGCGGTTTTCGCCGCGCTCGACAAGGTGACGGCCAAGATTTCGCGCATGGAGGTGCAGCTCAACCAGACCGCCACCTTCGGCTCGCTCAAGGTGACACCGCGCATATGCTACACGCGGGGACCCACCGAGCCGCCCAAAACCAGCACCTTCGTGGAGGTGGACGAGATCCTGCTCGACGGGAAGGAAAAGCGCATCTTCTCGGGCTGGATGTTCGCCGACAGCCCCGGCCTCAACGCGGTCGAGCATCCCGTGTTCGACGTGTGGCTGACCGACTGCGCCCAGCCGCGCGTGGTCGCGCCGAGGACGCCGCAAGCGGGGACCTCGCCCAGCGGCAGGCCAGCCGCTCCAGCCGAGCAGCCGCCCTTCGACCCCGACCAGCGCCGCCGCCGCCCGCCGCGGTAAGCTCTCCCGCGCGCTGTTGCGGTGCCTTCTGAAGACTGAAAGCTGCCTTAACAATAAGGCGTAGGCGTGCCATTCTGCCTGCCGGCTGTGACGGGACGATTTTGATCCTCGAGGCTTTGGCCCCCAAACGGGAGGACCGCCATGCCTGCACAGCCGAAATTCTCCAAGCGTCCGCTTTATCTCCAGGTCCGCGACCGCCTGGCTCAGCGCATTGCGCGGGGCGAATGGAAGCCCGGCTCCATGCTGCCCAGCGAGGATGAGCTGGCGCGCGAGGTGGGCGTCAGCATGGGCACCATGCGCAAGGCCCTCGATGGCCTGGAGGAAGAACGGCTGGTGCTGCGCCGCCAGGGCCGCGGCACCACCGTCGTCGATCAGGCCTCGGAGGCGAACCTGAACCGGTTCAACAAGGTCACCGATGAAAGCGGACATCCGATCGGTGGCGACATCGAAATGCTGCGGCAGACGACCCGCCGCGCCGATGAGATCGAGCAGGAGCGGCTGCGGCTGGTCGCGGGCCAAATCGTCGTGCGCACCGAGCGGCTGCGACGCGAGCGGGGACGGCCGCTGATGTACGAGGAGGCGTCGCTGGCGCTGGCCCGCCTGCCCGGCCTGGACGCGGCCGACATCGGCAATTATCGCCTGCTGGCTCTCGCCCAGCGATCCGGGGTTCGCCTTGCTTGGGCGAACGAGCAGGTGAGCATGGCCAAGGCCACGCCTCCGGTGGCAAAGCTCCTGGACGTAAGGCCCGGGTCACCTTTGTTGAAGCTCGATCGCGTGGTCTTCACCGACGATGAGCAGCCCGTGGAGTGGCGGCTTGGGCTTTGCTGCCTTCCTGAAAAAGCCGCCTACGTCGGCCGGATGAGTTAGCCGCTCGAGCTGCGACGCATGCGCACGCCGCCGTGGGTCGAAGAGCTAAGCCCGCTTGCCCTCGATGAGGTCCAGCACGTGATCAGGGCTGGCGTCGGTGGGCAGGCGCAAGAAGTCGGCCGAGTGCGCCAGCGACTTCTCGAGCAGCGAGTGGAACTCGGTGCGATCGATCTCCATGGTGCCGAACTGCTTCAGGTGCTCGGTGACGAATTGCGTGTCGAGCAGCGAGAAGCCGCCGTGGATCAGCCGCGCGCACAGATAGACGAGCGCCACCTTGCTGGCATCGCGCGCGGTCGAGAACATGCTCTCGCCGAAGAAAGCGCCGCCGAGCGAGACCCCGTAGAGCCCGCCCACCAGCTTGGATCCGTGCCAGGTCTCGACCGTGTGGCAATAGCCGGCGTCGAACAGCTCGCGGTAGAGGCCGCGGATCTTGCGATTGATCCAGGTCGTGCGCCGTCCGGGGCTCGGCGTGGCGCAGCCCTCGATCACGGCCTCGAAGTTGGTGTCGATGCGCACGTCGTAGAGGCTTTGGCGGATGGTGCGGGCCAGCCGGCGGGGCACGTGCACCTGGTCGAGCAGCAAGATCCCCCGCTGCTGCGGCTCGATCCAATAGAGCGCGGAATCCTCCGCGCTCTCGGCCATGGGGAAGATGCCGCACGAATAGGCCTTGAGCAGCACCTGCGGCGTGATGTCGATAACGATGTCGTCGCGAGACGCCATATCCAGTCAACTCTTGGCCAAGGTTTCGACGGCCGACAGCCTTCTCCCGGAATTATGGTTTTTGCAGGAATTTTTCGAGCCAGTGAATATCATACAGACCGTTGGCGATATCCGCTTGGCCGACCAGATCGGTAAAGAGGGGAATGGTCGTCTCGATGCCGCCGATCACGAACTCGGAAAGGCAACGCTTGAGCCGCATCAGGCACTCGTTGCGGCTCTTGCCGTGCACCACCAGCTTGCCGATCAGGCTGTCGTAGTAGGGCGGGATGCGATAGCCCTGGTAGACCCCGCTGTCCACCCTCACGCCAAGTCCCCCGGGCGGGTGCCAGTAGGTGATGATGCCGGGCGAGGGCATGAAGGTCTTGGGGTTCTCGGCATTGATGCGGCACTCGATCGCGTGGCCCGAGAACGTGACGTCCTTCTGGCTGACCGACAGGGGGCGGCCCGCGGCGATGCCGATCTGCTCGATGACGAGGTCGAGGCCGGTGATCATTTCCGTCACCGGGTGCTCCACCTGCAGGCGCGTGTTCATCTCGATGAAGAAGAACTGGCCGTCCTGGTAGAGGAACTCGACGGTTCCTGCGCCGCGGTATTTGAGCTTCTGCATGGCCTTGGCGACCACGCCGCCGATGCTCTTGCGCTGCTCGTCGTTGAGGGCGGGGGAGGGCGCCTCCTCCCACACCTTCTGGTGCCGGCGCTGCAGCGAGCAGTCCCGCTCGCCCAGATGCACGGCGTTGCCCTTGCCGTCGCCGAACACCTGGATCTCGATGTGGCGCGGCTTCTCCAGGTACTTCTCGAGATAGATGCTGTCGTCGCCGAAGGCCGCCTTGGCTTCCGCCCGCGCCGTCTTGATGGCGACATCGAGGTCCTCGGGTGAGCGGGCCAGCTTCATGCCGCGGCCGCCGCCACCCGCCGCCGCCTTGACCAGCACGGGAAAGCCCATCTGCCCGGCAACCCTGCGCGCCTGCACCTCGTTGGCGATCGACCCCTCCGATCCCGGCACCACGGGGATGCCGAGGCGCGTCGCCGTGGCCTTGGCCGCGATCTTGTCGCCCATCAGGCGGATGTGCTCGGAGGTCGGGCCGATGAAGGTGATGCCGTGCTCCTCGAGGATCTCGGCGAAGCGCGCGTTCTCCGACAGGAATCCGTAGCCCGGATGGATGGCGTCGGCGCCGGTGATCTCGCAGGCCGACAACAGGCGCGGGATGTTGAGGTAGCTTTCCGCGGCCGGCGGCGGTCCGATGCACACGCTCTCGTCGGCGAGCCGCACGTGCATGGCGTCCGCGTCCGCCGTCGAATGCACGGCAACCGTGGGGATGCCCATCTCCTTGCAGGCGCGCAGGATCCGGAGCGCGATCTCGCCGCGGTTGGCGATCAACACCTTCTCGAACATCGGAACGGGCCGGCTCCGCAAACGCTATTCGATGATCGCGAGCGGCTCGCCGAACTCGACCGGCTGGCCGTTCCCGACAAGGATCGCTGCGATGACTCCGGCCTTGGGGGCCGGAATATGGTTCATGGTTTTCATGGCCTCGATGATCAGGATCGTCTGGCCCTGGGTTACGCGCGCGCCCACCTCGACGAAGGGTGGGGCCTCGGGCTCGGGCGCGAGATAGGCGGTGCCGACCATGGGCGAGGGCACGCAACCGGGGTGCTTGCTGGGGTCGAACGCCTCTTTCTGCGCTGCCTCGCCCGCCTGCACCCCCGCCGGCTGGATCGCGGCAACGGGCATCCCGCCGACGGCCGTCGCCTCCAAGGCGACGCGGCGCGCGACCCGCACGCGCATACCCTCGCGCTCGACCTCGATCTCGCTGAGGCCCGTCTCATCGAGCAGGCCCGCCAGCTCGCGGATGAGGTCCTGGTCCAGACCGCTCTTGCCTTTGTTGTCCTTCGCCATCCGCTGCGCCAATCCGGCTCCCTTCGCTCACGTCTTGGCCGTCTTGCGGCCGGCGGTGCCCTTCTCGAGAAGATCGGCCATGGCCTCGATCGCCAGCTCATACCCCATCGGCCCGAAGCCGCAGATGACGCCCTGCGCCGCCGGCGCCACGTAGGAATGATGCCGGAAGCTCTCGCGTTTGAAAACGTTGGACAAATGCAATTCGATCACCGGCTTTTCCGCGGCGTTAAGCGCGTCCAGGATGGCAATCGAGGTGTGCGTGTAGGCCCCGGCATTGAGGATGATGCCATCGGCCTTCTCGCGCGCTTGCTGGATCCAGGTAACGAGCTCGCCTTCCGAATTCGACTGGCGGAAATCGACGGCAAGTCCTAGCGCCTGCGCCCGCGCCTCCGTCCGCCGCCGCACATCCTCCAGCGTTTCCGTGCCGTAGACCGAGGGCTCGCGCGCACCCAGCAGATTCAGATTGGGTCCATTGAGCACGAAGATCGGCTTGGGCATCGGCCGCCGCCTGAAGTTTGTTCCGGGCCGACAACGCTGGCAAGCCCGAGGGGCCAACTCAATCAGCCGCCGCCCCGTTTATCAGCTTTCTCGCAACCGCGAAAGGCCCGCCTGCCCAAGCGCTGTGCAGAGACCGCTCAGTTCGCGCAGACCTTGCACCCTTCCTTGCGGACGTCGCTCACGTGCTTATCGAGCATCTCACCCAGATTCTCCGGCGCTCCGGCGATGACGCGGTCGCCGACGATGAAATGCGGCGTGCCCTGGATGCCGATCTTGGCGGCGAGCTTGCGCGTGTCCTCGATCTCCTTTTTCACTTCCGCCGAGGCCATGTCCTTCTTGATCCGGGGCATGTCGAGCCCGAGCTTCTCGGCCGTGCGCAGGGCCGACGCTTCCGTGGCTTGGCCCTGGACCTCGAGCATGGCGCGATGGAACTCCCAGTATTTGCCCTGCATCTTGGCGGCGAGCGCGACGCGTGACGCTTCCTCCGAGCCCTTGGAGAGGATGGGGAACTCCTTGAGGATCACGCGCACCTTCTTGTCCTTCTCCATGAGCTTTGCCACGTCCGGGAAGGCCTTCTTGCAGAAGCCGCAGTTGTAATCGAAGAACTCGACGATCGGGACGTCGCCCATGACATTGCCGACGATGGGCGAGCCCGTCGGCCGGTATAGCTCGCCGGCGAACTCCTTCATGGCCACAGCCATGCGCTCGGACTGGATCTTTTCCATCCTGGCATCGAGCACGGCTTGGGCGTCGAACAGCACGTCGGGGTTGTTGAGCAGAAACTCCTTGATGATGGAGTGGAGCTCCTTGCGCTGGTCCGCGCTGAAGGTGCTGCCGCCGGCCGGCTTTTCCGGCGCGGCCGCCGTCGACTGGGAGGGAGCCGATGGGGCCGCCGCCGGCTGAGTGGGAGGCGATGCCGTCGTCGCCGCCTGCGATGGGGCCGCCACGGGAGCAGCGGCTCGAGCTTGCGGGGCGGCCGGGTCGACCTTCTGCCCGATGAAGAGCGTGCCGCCGACGAGCAGGATGGCCGGCACGAGCAGGACCGCGCCCTTGGGCGAGGTGATGGCATTGATCAGGGACATTCAGGTCTCCAAGAACAGCGTCGGATGGCGGGATGGGCGAACGGCGTGCGCCTCAGGTCGGCGCCTTGTAGTTGATGATGTCCTCGGCCCGAATCCATTCCGGCGAGCCCCTCGGCAACTTGGCAATCGCGCGCTTGGCGAAGATCTGCGCCTGCTTGACGTTGCCTTCGATGAAATGAGCCTGCGCAGCGGCCAGGTCGGCCTGGGGAAACAGGCCTTTCTTGTACAACGCCTTGGCCAGCTGGTGATGGGTGCTCGAATACTCGCCGTCCAGGACGATGGCGCGGCGCAGGTGAGCGATCGCCTCGTCGACGAGGCTCGCATCCTCGGTGGCGAGCATCGATTGCGCCAGCGCGGCGAGCATCAGCCCCTCGGCCCCGCCGGCAAGCTGCAGGCCCTTGCGCAGGGCCGGGATCGACTCGGCGTACTTGCCGTTCCAGTAATAGAGGTTGCCCTTCAGTTCCCAAAAGTAGGGATTGTCCGGCTTCTCGCGGATCAGAGCGTCCACGTCCGCCATCGCCTCGGTGCACTTGCCCGAGCAGTTGCGGGCGATCGCGCGCGCATAGCGGGCAGGCAAGCTGTTGTCGGTGGCGGGATAGGCGTTATGGAGGACCTGGGGGCGGTCCAGGTAGCCTGAGATCTTGGCGCGCATCATGTCGTGCCGCAACTGCAGCTGCGGCGGATCCTTGGCCTCCACGTACGGGCTCTTGGCCACGTTCTCGCGCAGTTGCGCCAGCCTTTCGGCGGCCACCGGGTGGCTGCGCACGAAGGGGTCCTGATAGGTCGCCGACACATACTCTTGTTGCGCGAAATTCTCGAAGGTCCGCAGCATGCCCTTGCCGGACTGCCTGGTGGCATCGAGGTAGCGCAAGCCAGCCTGATCGGCGGCGGATTCCTGTGCCCGGCGCTCGCTCAGCAGGGAGCGCATCAGGATATCGTTGCCGCCGAGCATCAAGCCGGTCCCGGCGCCGCCAATCTCGCGTGCCGTATCGCCGCCCGAAACGGCGCCGCCGACCATCAGGCCGATGCCGAGGATGGTGAGCAGCAGGCTCTTGGTCTGATCGCGCGCGATGCGGGCCCTGAGCGCGGCCATATGGCCGCCGGTGATGTGTCCGGTCTCGTGGGCGATGACCCCGATCACCTCGTTGGGCGTCTTGGCCTGCACCAGCGTGCCTGAGTTGATGAAAACGTTGCGGCCGTCGACGACGAAGGCATTGAAGCTCTCGTGCCGCACGATGCGCATCGAAAGGTTTTGCGAGCCGAGCCCCGCCGCCTTGAAGATCGGGCGCGAATAGTCCTTGAGGAGGTTCTCGATCTCGGCGTCGCGGATGAAGGAAATGCCCTGCGCCGCAGCCGGCGAGACCGCAGCCAGCGAGGTCGACATGGCATAGACCGTGGCGATCGAAGCCGCGCGCCATCTCGAGGCCCGCCGCACCTGCGCGCGCGGCAATGCATGCCTCGTCCGTGGAGCGCTATGGTCGCGTTTCTGATGCGCTTGCACCATGCAAACTCGCGTTTGAGACAGCTATCAGTGCATTATCGGCTGATTCTCGGCCGGCTGCTCTGCCCTAGGCAACACCAGCCACCCCGACTATAAGCCGCGTGGCATCGCAGCGCCAATCAGCCTGGTGCGACACGGCAAATCCTTTAGCCGACACCCGCACGCGCGCTGGGCGGTTAGGCCCGAACCATGGCAGTTTCAGGGCTTCGCGACGGGAGCATCGCCCATGAAGAATACAGCGCCCGGCGCTGACGAAGGCAAGACGCCGGCAACGCTGATGCCGTCGCGGCGCAGCGCCGTGCCGCCGTTCATTGTCATGGACGTGATGGAGGCTGCCGCCGCGAGTGAAGCTCGGGGCGTCAAGGTCATCCACATGGAGGTCGGCCAGCCCGGCACGCCGGCACCGGCAGCTGCACTCGCCGCCGTCAAGCACGCACTCGATCGGGAAACCCTGGGCTACACCGTCGCACTCGGCCTGCCGGCGCTCAGGCAGCGCATCTGCCGGCATTATCGTCAGCACTACGGCGTCACAGTCGCGCCGGAGCGGGTGGTGGTGACCACGGGCTCCTCGGCTGGCTTCGTGCTGGCGTTCCTCGCCCTGTTCGACGCGGGCGCCAAGGTGGCGCTGCCCTCGCCCGGCTATCCGTGCTACCGCCACACGTTGACCGCGCTCGGCCAGACGCCCGTTCTCATATCCACAGACGCCGCTTCGCGCTGGATGCCCACCGCCTCGCAGGTCGAGGAAGCCAAGCGCCGGGACGGTATCGCCGGCCTCGTCATCGCCAGCCCCGCCAACCCGACGGGAACCATGCTGGAGCCGGGCCGATTGGCCGAGATCGCCGCCGCGTGCCGCGCCAACAAGATTTGGCTCGTGTCCGACGAGATCTACCACGGTCTCACCTACGGCATGCAGGAGGAGACCGCGCTCGCCCACAACGCCGAGGCGGTCGTCGTCAACAGCTTCTCGAAGTACTTCTCGATGACGGGCTGGCGCGTCGGCTGGCTGGTGGTGCCCGAGGCGCTCGTGCGGCCCATCGAGCGCCTGGCCCAGAACCTCTACATCTCGCCGCCGACCGTGGCCCAGGTGGCCGCCATCGGCGCCTTCGACGGCATCGAGGAGCTCGAGGCCAACCGGCGCGCCTATGCGGAGAACCGCACCCTGCTGCTCGCCGAGCTGCCCAAGGCCGGTTTGACGCGCATCGTGCCCGCCGACGGCGCGTTCTATCTTTATGTGGACGTGAGCGATTTCACGGCCGACAGCGTCGCCTTCACCAAGGAGATGCTGGAGGAGACCGGCGTTGCCGCCACGCCGGGCGTCGACTTCGATGCCGAGCGCGGCGGCCGCTACGTGCGCTTCTGCTACGCAGGCACGACCGCCGACATGGCCGAGGCGGCGCGGCGACTCAAAGGCTGGGCGCGTCTCGGACGGGGTGCGTGAACGCTTCTGACGTCGCGCGTGCATCTGCCCCTCACCCCGACCCTCTCCCCGCCGCCCTCGGGGACACCGTGGATCGCACGTCCCGTGTAGTGGGCCCGAGGGCGGCGGGAAGAGGGAGCGCAGGAGCTAATGCGCGAAGATGTCGTCGTCCTCGTAGCCGGCGAGGTCCAGACCCACGCGCACGGGCAGGAACCGGAAGCAGGCTTCCGCCATCCCCATCCTGCCCTCGCGCTTCAGCATGGTGTCGAGCTTCGTCTTCAGGGCGTGCAGGTGGAGGACGTCGGAGGCGGCGTAGTGCTTCTGCTGGTCGGAGAGCTTGTCGGCGCCCCAGTCGGAGCTCTGCTGCTGCTTGGAGAGGTCGATGGCGAGCAGCTCGCTGCACAGGTCCTTGAGCCCGTGACGGTCCGTGTAGGTGCGCGCCAGCTTGGAGGCGATCTTGGTGCAGTAGATGGGCTCGGGAACCACGTCGAGATGATAGGCGAGCACGCCCATGTCGAAGCGGCCGAAATGGAAGATCTTGAGGATCGACGTATCGGCGAGCAGCGACTTGAGCCGCGGCGCGGACCAGTCCTTGCCGTCGAGCTGGACCAGGTGCGCGCTGCCGTCCCCCGCCGAGAGCTGCACCAGGCACAGACGGTCGCGGCGCGGTTTCAGCCCGAGCGTCTCGGTATCGATGGCGACGCTACCGCTGAAGCTCACGCCCGGCGGCAGATCGTTGTGGTGGAGCTTGACGGTGGCGCTCACGAGCGGCTCGGCTCCCATGATTGAAAGGGCTGTCGGCTTTTAGCAGACATCGGGGCCGCGACGGTAGCGGGCTTGATCGCGCTTTCCACGTCATTTCAGGCACCGTTCCGGCCTCGTGGTTCGACAGGCTCACCACGAGGGTTGGAGCTATCAGCCGATGGTGGCCGTCGCCGCCTCCAGCCAGGCGCGGTCGCTGGACCCCAGCTCCGGGCCGATGATCTCGCGCACGCGCGCATGATAGGCGTTGAGCCAGTCGAGCTCGGCCGGTGACAGCAGCTCGGGCAGGATGAGCCGCCGGTCCATGGGCGCAAGCGTGAGCGTTTCGAACGCCATGGTCTCGCGATCCCCGCCGGCCACCTTCTGCGGCTCGCCGACCAGCACCAGGTTCTCGATGCGGATGCCGTAGGCGCCTTCCTTGTAGTAGCCGGGCTCGTTGGAGATGATCATGCCCGGCTCGAGCACGGTCATGCCGCGCTTGGAGATGCTCTGCGGGCCCTCGTGCACGGAGAGGTAGCTGCCGATGCCGTGGCCGGTGCCATGGTCGAAGTCGAGGCCCGCCTCCCACAGCGCCCGGCGGGCGAAGGGATCGAGGTCGACGCCGCGCGTGCCCTTGGGGAACCGCGCCGTGGCGATGGCGATGTGGCCCTTGAGCACGAGCGTGAACCGCTCCTGCATCTCGCGCGTCGGCTTGCCGATGGCGACGGTGCGGGTGATGTCGGTGGTGCCGTCGAGGTATTGCGCGCCGGAATCGACGAGATAGAGCTCGCCGGGTTTGAGCTTGCGGTTGGTGGCGGTGGTGACGCGGTAGTGCACGATGGCGCCGTTGGCACCGGCACCCGAGATCGTGTCGAAGCTGATCTCCTTCAGCGCCTGGGTTTCGCTGCGAATGGTCTCGAGCTGGCGCGCGGCGGCGATTTCGTCGAGCGTGCCGGCGGGAGACTCGCGGTCGAGCCAGGCGAGGAAGCGCACGACGGAGGCCCCGTCGCGCTTGTGGGCGGCACGCGCGCCCTTGATCTCGGCGGCATTCTTGCGTGCCTTCGGCAGCAGGCAGGGATCGGCGGCCCGCTCGATGCGCACTCTTGCGCCCTTGAGCTTGCGGAAGAACCAGCTCGCCGCGGTACTGCCATCGACGCGGATGCACTTGGAGGATTTCTTGAGATCGTCGAGACGCTGACCGAGCGCCTCGCGCACGCTCCTCTCGGCCAGCTTCGCCGCCCTCGCCTTGGCGGCGGGGGTCATCGACCCGCGCTTTGTCCACGCCGGCTTGTCATCGGGGATGAGTTTCACGAGCTTGGCTAGGTGCGCCCTTGCCTCCGGGCCAACCTTCGCCGGGTCGATGAAGAGTTCGGCCTTGCCGGTCGCGTATACGATCGAAAAGGCCAGCGGGACGGGATTGTGCGCGACATCCGAGCCGCGGATGTTGAAGAGCCAGGCGATGGAATCCGGCAGCGTGAGAACGACGGCGTCCTCGCCATCCTTGCGCATCACCGCCTGCAGCTCGGCCAGCTTCTCCTCCGCCGGCTTGCCGGCATACCTGATCGGGTGCGGGATCACGTCGCCTTGGGGCGGACGCGGCCGCTCGCGCCCCCAGACCTTGTCGACAAGGTTGCTCGCCAGTGGCTTGAGCTTGATCTTCTTGGCCGCGAGGGATTTCGCCAGCTCCTCGAGCTGGGCCGGCGTATGCAGCCACGGATCGAAGCCCACTGCGGCACCCGCCTTGAGGTGCTTGCCGAGCCAATCGCTCAGCTTTGCCTCCGGCACCTGCAGCACCTGGAAGGTGCGCGTGTCGACCTGCTGCGGCGCCTGCACGACATAGCGGCCGTCGACGAACAGGGCGGCGGCCTTGCGCCCGACGACGGCGAGGCCGGCGGAACCGGAAAAACCCGTGAGCCAGCGCAGGCGCTCCGCCGACGGGGCCACGTATTCGCCCTGGTGCTCGTCGGAGCGCGGCACGAGCAGCGCGTCGAGGCCGCGCGCAGCCATCAGCTCGCGCAGCCGTTCAACACGTTGTGATGCGCTCTGCGCCGGCTCGGGAGGATCGTAGGTCTGGAACATGACGCTTGTCATAGGCCGGTCGCCAGGCCGCCGCAAATGGAGCCGGCGGGGTGATCCATGCCCATGCGTTGGGCGCCCCGGCGCGCAAAGCAATGCCATGCAAGCCCAACATTGCTGCGATGCAACATAAATCCTTCCGAGCCCTGCCGACGCGCATTACGTGTGTCCTGCGCGGCCTACAAGCGCACTAAAACAAACGGAGAATGATCATGACAGCGAGCACCAAGGCGATCGCCCCGCACGACGCGATCGAGACGGAGGAGCCGCATAGCGGCCTGTTCGACCGGGCGTTTCGCCGGTTCGTCGCCGCCCGCGAGGCCAGGGCGCGCGCCATCGTCCGCCAGCATCTCGCGCACCTGAGCGAGGAGCGTCTGTTGGACATCGGCTTCGAGCCTGCCGAGATCCGCAGGCTCCGCACGCACACCGCAGCCGCGCCCTTCTATTGGGGCTGAGCGGGGTCACACGCGAACCGCGGTGGGGGCCACGCTTGCGCCCCCGGCGCCCTCACGTTGTTGCAGGAGCACCGGTCGCGCGGTCGATCTCGCGGCCTTGTTCGGCTGCCATGTCGGGCAGGTTGTCGAGGGACGCGTCCCACAGCTTGTCGATATGCAGGGCGGCCTCGCGGGGCGGCAAAGCCTGCAGGGTCCCGCCCGGCAGCTCTTTGACGATCCCCTCCGCCTTGAGCCGGCCCAGCGCGTCGTCGACGTCGAAATCGACATCGATGGCGAACGTATCTTTGAGGTAGTGCTCGATTGCCTCGTCGACCTGGCGCAGGTCGGCGATATTGACCCGCTCCTTGGCGAGCACGCCGTAGAGCAGCATCTCCTCCTTGACATCCTCCTCCGCCCCCCGGTCGGCCAGCAGCGTCATGACGCCCCGGTTGTCGGCCATGGCGTGGAAATAGAGGTTCTGCGCCAGCACGTACATGTAGCGGTTGCGCTGATTGATGAAGTTGGAGGCTTGGCGGATGGCGATGCCGCCGAGGCCCGCCACGGCGGCGATCAGTGTGTAGGGATTGCTCGCCACCGCGATCTTGGTGGCCGTGCCGACGGCGCCGACCCCGAACCCGCTGCCGGCCGTCACCCCGAATTTGATCTTGTCGAACAGCCGGAAGCGGATCTTGGTGTTGGGAAAGATCATCTCAACGTCGCTGCGCGGCAGGTTCTTGAACAGCTTGAGATAGATGTAGTCGCTGCTCACCGTCACGGGCAGCAAGCCGCGCTGCTGGCGCACGATCCGCTCGGCTTCCTTGCGCTCGATTTCGCGCTCGGCCATCAGCTCCTCGACGCGCATGTCGAAGGGCTTGAGCTTGAACAGCAGGAACAGGCGCTGGAAAACGGGGCGCTTCACTTCCTTCCAGCCGATGTAGCCCTTCCTGATGTCGCGGCGGCGCTCGGTCAGCGTGGTCGCGCCGCGATAATAGATGAGGATCTCCTCGAAGGCGCCGAGATCGACCTGGAGGTCGAGGCCGTACGCGGAATCCTTCGTCAGGATGAAATGCACATTGGACGGGTCGACCTTGGTGAAGTTGCCCTGCTCGACGAGCTCGCACATCTGCGCCACCAGCCGCTTCTGCATGGCGGCGCGCTCCTCGGCGCTGAACGTGCGCGTGTGCAGCAGGTCGCTGTCCGGGTTGAACGGCTCATAGTTCTGCTCGAGCTCGAGCAGCTTCATGGCGTAGGAATGCCGGCGCCAGTAGTCGAGATAGCGCATGAAGCGGCGCACCCAGCGGCTATCGTCGCCCCTCCAAAGCCTGGCGTCCGTCAGCCGATCGAGCAGCGCGTGGCGCGTGACGGGCAGGAACTTCTCGCGGCGAAGCTGGGCGGCCTCCTGCGAATGCGGGTCCATGCCGGAAAGGTCCGCCGCGCGACCGTCGCTGCCCGCCCCACCCGTGGCCGTCGATTTGCCGCCAAACGCCATGGCTCAGCTCCCTTCTGCGGGCCTTTTTCTGATTTTCTGCTGCTCGGAGGCTGCCGCCCGATACCGCGCCGCGGCCCGTCGACCGGTCCATTTTCCCGATGGTTTCTAAGGCTTTCTCGCCACGCCTGTCGAGGCAGGCGATGCAATTCGCCGGCGGCCGGTGTCGGCCTCGCCACGCCATAGCCGTGCGGCCCGAGCCCGCGGCCCCGGATGAGCTCAGCCAGGCGGGGAGAAATCTACCGCAGATCCTGGCGGCCAGCGGCTGGAAAGCTGCGACGGGGCGAGATGTTTGCGCGCGAAACCGCACAGGCGGCGCACTTTACCGCCTGTGCCCGGGTTCGCTTCGCCCGAT
>DATEVP010000427.1:0-6441 GCA_035258465.1 Hyphomicrobiaceae bacterium | reverse complement strand
CCCCTGGCCGGAACGCGGAGCCCCGTTGCCGCCGGTTGCGTACCCGTCGGCTCGGCTGCACCCCGCCCCCGCTTCGTGAACGCCTCCATGGAGCGACCCTTGGCGGACGGGGCACGGGCATCCTGCCATACGCCCAATGCGACGGGGATAACGCCGATCTTGGTGAATGCGACGACATCCTCGGCAAGCGATACGCGAGCCGCGTGCGGCCGCCGCTCGCGGTGGCCGACGTCCCACCAGCGAAGCGAAACAGTCGCCTCAGGCTTGCCGCACGCGCGACTCTCATGTAGTCGCCGAGGTCATCTGAGCGCCAAAGGCTATCCCCACGTGTCCAACGCCTCCGTCGCGATCGCGAACGCACTGGCCCGCAAGAGCGGGGAGTGGCCTGCCGGCGTCGAGCCGACGGCTGAGTACCTCGCCGCCTATGCCTACCTCAAGGAGGGCGAGGGCCATCTGTTCGTCACCGGCCGTGCCGGCACCGGCAAGTCGACGCTGCTGACCTCGCTCAAGGATCTGATCGCCGACGAGATGGTGATCCTTGCCCCCACCGGGCTCGCCGCGGTCAACGTCGGTGGCCAGACCATCCACTCGTTCTTCGGCTTTCCGCCGCGGCTGATCCGGCCCGACGACATCCGCCGCAGCCGCAACGGGCGCCTGATGCGGCGCCTCAAATTCCTCGTCATCGACGAGGTGTCCATGGTGCGCTCGGACCTGATGTGGGCCATCGACCAGTCGCTCAGGGTCAATCGCGGGCGTCCGCGCGAGGCCTTCGGCGGCCTGCGGCTGGCTCTGTTCGGCGACCTGCACCAGCTCCCGCCCGTCATCAACGACGCGGAGGTTGCCGAGCACCTGGAGACGGCCTACGGCGGCCCGTTCTTCTTCTCCATCGGCGCGCTGCGCGAGGGCGCCGGCACCTCGCTGATCGAGCTTACCCAGGTTTTCCGCCAGAAGGATGAGGCGCTGCTCGCCGTCCTCAACCGCGTTCGCGAGGGCGAGGCGGGGGTCGATGATCTCGCCGTTCTCAATTCGCGGGTGCACGTGATCCGCTCGCTATCCGAGGGCGAACCCTACGTCATTCTCACCCCCACGAATGCGGCGGCAAACCGCATCAACATGGCCTATCTCGACAAGTTGCCCGGCGCACCCCGGCCCTACCAGGCGGCGACCACCGGCGAGTTCAGCCAGTCCGCGCAGCCGACCGAGCAGACCCTGATGCTCAAGCCCGGCGCCAAGGTGATGCTGCTGCGCAACGACCCCGACCGGCGCTGGGTCAACGGCACCATTGCCCGCGTCTCGCGGCTCGAGGAGAAGCGCGTGTGGGTCGAGGTCGACGGCGACGAGCACGAGGTCGAGCAGGCCTCCTGGGAGAGCCGTCGCTACGCCTTCGACAAGGCGGCCGAGAAGATCGTCGAGACCGTGGCCGGCACCTTCACCCAGTTCCCGCTGCGGCTCGCTTGGGCTCTGACCATTCACAAGAGCCAGGGCCTCACGCTGGACAAGGTGTACATCGACCTCGGACGCGGCACGTTCGCGCACGGGCAAGCCTACGTGGCGCTGTCGCGGTGTCGCGCGCTCGACGGCCTGGCGCTCGCCCGGCAGCTGCGCCCGTCGGATATTCTCTTCGATCCGGCGGCCATGGGCTACCGGCGCATGTTCGAGCCGCTCGGCGTGTAGGGTGCAATAGCCCCCGACTTGATCGGGGGCGTATTGCACCGATCGCCGCTCGGTGAGGTGCGATACGCTGCCGCTATTGCACCCTCCACGCAGCCCGCGCTGACTCCGAGCGGCCCTCCCGTCAAGAGCAAAAACACTGAAGCGCATCGCTTTTTGACCGGCTATAGTGGGCCCATGTTGGGGTCCCATGCAAAGGTGCGCGTGCGCAGCGGCAAGGCTGCCGATGCCAAGACGCTTGCCCGCATCTTCACGGAGTCCTGGCTGCTCGCCTATCGCGGCATCATCCCGCACCTGCATCTCGACAACATGATCCGGCAGCGCACGCCGGAATGGTGGCGCGACGCCATCAAGGGCGGCGACAGCATGCTGGTGCTGGAGACGGCCGGGACGGTTGCGGGCTACGCCACGCTTGGCAGCTCGCGCCAGCGCAGCGCGTATCAGGGCGAGATCTACGAGCTCTACCTCGATCCGATCTACCAGGGGCTGGGACTGGGCGAGCACCTGTTCGAGGGCTGCCGCCACACCCTCGACATGCGCAAGCTCAACGGGCTGATCGTGTGGGCGCTGATCGACAATACCGCGGCCTGCAACTTCTATTGGCGGCGCGGCGGCCGGCCCATCGCCAGCGCCTTCACCCGGATCGGCGGCGCGCGGCTGGAGAAGGTCGCCTTCGCCTGGCGCTAGCGGCAACCTTCGCGAACGCCTCCTGCGCACGGATCGATAGGCGAAAATGGCCCTGACGCTCTACGCACATCCTTTCTCCTCCTACTGCCAGAAGGTGCTCATCGCGCTCTACGAGAACGGCACGCCTTTCACGCTCCACATGCTGGGGGCCGGCGATGCGGAAGCGGCGGCCGAGCTGGCGGCACTGTGGCCGCTCAAGCGCATGCCCGTGCTCGTCGACGCGGATCGCATGCTGGCGGAGACGACCATCATCATCGAGCATCTGGGGCTTCATCATCCGGGGCCCGTGCGCCTCATTCCTGCTGATCCGCGCGAGGCCCTGGACGTGCGGGCGATGGACCGCTTCTTCGACAACTACGTGATGACGCCGATGCAGAAGATCGTCGTCGACCGCATCCGCGCAGAGGAAAACCGCGATGCCCAAGGCGTGGCGGAAGCGCGCGTGCTGCTCGACACCGCCTACCAATGGCTCGACACCGCCATGGCCGGGCGCGAATGGGCCGCCGGCGGGGCGTTCAGCCTCGCCGACTGTGCGGCTGCGCCGGCTCTGTTCTACGCGGACTGGGTGCATCCGATCCCCGATGCGCTGGCACACGCTCGCGCCTATCGCCACCGGCTGCTGGCCCGCCCGTCCTTTGCGCGCGCCGTGGACGAGGCGCGCCCCTATCGGCCTCTGTTCCCACCGGGCGCGCCCGATCGCGACTAAACGCCGTCCGATCGTCCCATCCCCGGGGACCCAAACCCTCGCCTTCAGTCGAAGGACAAGGTAGATGAAGTCGCATTATGCGATGATATCGAACGGGCGCTCCCCGGGTGGCCGCCGCTCACTCCGACAGCAGCCTTTGCAGCTCGCGCACGATTGCATCGACCCGTGCCGGCACCTCGGTGTGCGAGCCATAGACCAACACCGGCACGTCAAGCAACTTGGCGATGCTGTGATGCACGGAGTTGAGGGCGGCTGCACAGCAGGTATACGCCCCGATGCGCTCGGCGCCGGCACTACTGTACGGATCGGTGACGTGGACTGTCTCGGCGCCGTCGTTCTCCAGCGCGCTCATGAGTTGGTCGAGGAAGAGAATTTCGCTTTCGACGATCAAAATCCGCCGGCCGCGAAGGTCCCGCTGCGCACTTGAGTCCATGGGCGGCCCCTTGCTTTTGCGAGACGGAAATTGGCAATGGTAATCTGCCAACGGATGCTAGGTCGAAGGACAGTCTTATGCAAGAGTGATATCGGCACCTTCCCACTGCGATCTCGCTTGCGTTTGCGATCCGGTCTCTAGATGTGCAGCGCCGCCACACCCGAGCATATTCTTCTTCTCGGCGGAGCTGCAAGGTGCGTACGATTTCGAGCCCCGAAAGCGTTAGCGCTGCTGGTGTGCATCAATTCATCACAGCCAGGTAGTAATTCTCGGCGAGCTGGCACCACGCCATGCGCCATTCGACGGGTTGTCCGTCGATGGCCTCTACGACGCGGTCCAGCACAGCAATCGGGGAGCCGGGAGCGACGCTCAAGGCTTCGGCAATGCTTGCAGAAGCAGTGCTGATAGAAATCCGCTCCTCCGCCTTGCCGAGCAGCATGCCAAATCTCTTTGCAAGGCCGACGATGCGCCCTTCGTCATTCATTTTCTCGAGACCGGGAAATAGCGAGGCGGGGACGGAGGCTTCCACCAACATGAACGGCTGTTCGTCGACAAAACGCACCCGACGGAAGCGGTAGACCCTGTCGCCTGTCCGTAAGCGCAGCCGCATGCACTCCATTTCATTGGCTACCCCCTCCGTAATCTCGACGGACTTCACATCGCCAACTATGCGCTCGCCATCGGGTCCACGAACATTGATGAAGCGTTGGGACAACTCGTCGGACGACTGGTCGTTCACGAATGTTCCGCGCCCCTGACGCCGCGTGACCAAGCGCTCGTGTTCCATGATGTCCAGGGCCTTGCGCATGGTGCCAGGACTCACACCCAACTCGCGTGCCAGATCGGCTTCATTGAGGATAGCCACACCGGGCTTCCACGCTCCCGTTGCGATGCGCTCCGTCAGAGCGTCGCGCACTTGAACGTAAAGAGGTTTGGTCGATAGTCCCATGGTGGCCGGTTTGCTGTTGCTTGCCATTATGGCCTCCTGATGCAGTCGAGCGGTCACAACGGCGAAGCGCGCTGCATTGAGCGGGCACTCTTCAGGGGGCAACCGATGTGCGCGTACGAACGTAGCGCGATGGCTCCCCGCAGCCTTGACTTACGTCAAGCAATAGCTGAGCGTACCCCTTTCCTTGCGCAAGGGCGAGGCCAACTACGAGCCCGACAACATGCCCCAAGCGATCCTGCTGACGGACGCGGAGGGCCGGACCTGCACGAATGGCCCAATCCGCGTCAATGGTCGGATCGTGCGCTCGATAGGATTGACGCAGGTGTCGGATGGTCACTTTCCACACTAACGTCTGCGACCGATGCAAGCGCTTGAACCCGATTGATTTTCGTGGCGTAACCTTGCGCGACAGAGGCATTCCGGCACGCTCAGCGCCGCACGCGCAACTGATCGTCGATGCTGCGCAGCACGTTCCGGCTCATGGCCCGGTTGAGCTCGTCCTCATCGGCGGGGGTCAGGCCGCGTGTCCTCGGTGCGGACGTCCTTCGCGCGGCCCGCGCATGCTTCTCGCACTTGGCCATGAAGCTCTCGAGGTCGGCTCCGGCGAGCCCCATCTCGGCCGCCTGAGCCTTGCAGCTCGGCGGCTTGGCGTGCGCGGGCGTGGCGAGCACGGCGGCCAATGCGGCGGCAGCAACGAGGTATCTCATGGGCGGGCTCCATGCCCTGCAAGCGTCGGCGCAACCCTGTGAGCCTAGATAGACGCGCAACGCCCGTTTTTCCAGGCGGTGTGCCGGTGCGGCGACGTGCGCTGATCGGGGGCCTCCCCCACCGTGGCCGTTGCGGGCCGCGCCCGTCGACAACATATTGACCTCGATGGTGGATGGCCCTAAGCAGCGTGGCCCGCGGTCGCGCGGAAGACTGGCGGCGCTAGTCTAGCCATTGAAATCATTGGCACGCACCGGTAGCTCAGCTGGATAGAGCACCAGACTACGAATCTGGGGGTCGTGGGTTCGAATCCTGCCCGGTGCGCCAATAAAATCAATAACTTAGACGAAATCACAAATCTCTTATCCTCAGCATATCCTCAGACTGCGCCGACTAGGGCGCTGCGAAGCCGCGCTCCCGACACCCGTGTGCGGTTTCACCGGTATTCGTCACGGAGCCCTCAGCTCCTTGCCTTACAGTCGTGCCTTGCAGGGGCGGCACGCTTGCCTTTTTGTAAGGCAAGTTGCGAGGCAAATTCCCTATCGCCATATCGCGCCATCTCGCCCCACCTCACCACGCGGCCGTGGTCGCGTGCTTCGCTACCCCTATGCCTCGGCCTTACCGTTCCTCACTTCTTCACAGCGGCCGACTGACGTCCCGTCGCCCAGGATGAATGCTGCACTCATTGATGATTGCAGAGCTCGGGGGGCTACGGTGGATGATGATGGTCTGCGCTGTGTATGGATAGCAATGCATGCGTGACCATGCAGGCAATCCTACCGCCATCGCTGAACGTACTCGGCGACGCACCTCAGCGCGTGCACTTCTATGTTCGCTCGTCTTCACGAACTTCGATCTGCGATCATCAATGCGAATGCGTTTCGTTGGAACGACAAATTGCGGAAAGACAAAACTTCTGACTCGACGATCGGCCGCGCGTCGCCGCGCGCGTGGACACGCGATGGTGGGGATAAGCCATCCCCTGCCTTCGGCCAGTTGTTAAGATTGCCTCATGCCACCTCAAGATGCGAACCGATCTGACGAGACCTCACGAGATGCCGTCGAGACCTGGCAGGATGCCGCTATCACAATTCAGGAAGCGCTGATCATCGCCGCCGAGCAATCGTTGCCGATCGGCAAGAGCACCTTGCAGAGGTGGGCCAAGGTGTGGGCCGAGCGTGGCGCCGCAAGTTCCGTCAAGAGCGTGCTCGTCACCAATCGTGCCGGCAGTTTCTACCGACTCGATCGCGACGACTTCAAGGCATGGCTGTTCGATCAGCAGCAGAACAT
>DATEVP010000426.1:0-2367 GCA_035258465.1 Hyphomicrobiaceae bacterium | reverse complement strand
AAGCGCTTCAACTACGCCCCCGATCACAACGGCCTCAAGGGCTATTCCGGCGTCTACGCGGTCAAGTACGTAACCGAGAAGCTCGGCAAGCTCGATCGCAAGGGGTTGGCCGCGATGATGCACGGCCTGACCATCACGCCGAAGGACGAGCCGGGCATCCTGATCGAGACGAGCTGGGACAACAACGGCGAGATCGACCGCATCAGCTTCCTGGCCGAGGTGGTCGGCGGCAAGCAGAAGATCACCAAGATCCTGCCGAAGATCGGCAAGTAGACAGCGAGCCGAGCCCGTCGCCATCCCTCAACCCCGGCGACGGGCGCCGCGGCCCCGCCGCCTGTCGAGACGCGAGCGATGCTGGCGGACATCCTTCAGCTCTTCATAGCCGGCCTGGCGACCGGGGGCATCTACGCGCTGGCGGCGATCGGCTTCACGCTGCTGTGGCAGACCTCCCAGACCATCAACTTCGCGCAAGGCGAGTTCGTCATGTTGCCGGCCTTCTTCGTCCTGATCGGCATGGGGTTCTTCGGCCTGCCGTTCTGGGCGGCGGTGCTGGTCGGTGCCGCCGTGTCGATCGTCGTGCTCGGCCTCATGTTCAAGAAGCTGATGGTCGACCCGATGCTGCATCACGGCGTATTGCCGCTGGTGATCGCCACCATCGGCCTCGCCATCCTCATGAAGGAGGCCGTGCGGGAGTTCTACGGCGCTGACGCCTGGCCGTTTCCGCCGCTCGCGGCCGCCACCAACGTGACCGTGTTCGGCGCAGCATTTGCGGTGCAGAGCCTCGTCGTGCTGGGGATCAGCATCGCCGCCGTCATTGCCCTGCAGCTCTTTCTGAACAGGACCCGCACCGGGCGTTGCATGCAGGCGACCGCGCAGAACCCCACGGTCGCGCGCCTGCTGGGTGTCCCGGTCGAGCGCATGATCCTCTACACCTTCCTGATCAACGCCGCGCTCGTCGCCCTCGCCTCGCTGCTGATCACGCCGATCTATCTCGCCAAGTTCACCAACGGCGAGCTGCTCGGCCTGTATGCCTTCATCGCCGCCATCATCGGCGGCTTCAACCAGGTGCGCGGGGCCATCGCCGGCGGGCTGCTGCTGGGCGTGCTCGACAACTTCACGGCCGTCTACATCTCGACGCAGTATCGGCTGGTGGTGCCGCTTCTGTTCCTCATCGTCATCATTCTGTTCCGCCCCCAGGGCCTGCTCGGCAGGGTCGAGGAGCGCACCGTATGAAGCGCCGCAGGACCGTCGCCGCCGGCACGGCGCTTGTGCTCTCGGCCGCTTTCCTGCTGATTGCGCCGTTCCTGTTCAAGCCCTACGGCATCTTCATCCTGAGCACCTGGGCGGTGATGACCGTCGCCGCCATCGGCCTCAATCTGACGCTCGGCTACGCCGGGCAGGTCTCGCTCGCACAGGCGGCCTTCGTCGGCATCGGCGCCTACATCACCGCCTACCTGACCACGAGAGGCTGGCCCTTCTGGCCGACCTGGGCGCTGGCGGGCCTGGCGTGCTTCGTCGTCGGCTGGGCGCTCGGCTACCCGGCGCTCCGGCTCCAGCACCACTATCTCGCGTTCGTCACGCTGGCGTTCAACACGCTCGTCTATTTGATTTTCCGCAACGAGGAATGGCTCACCGGCGGGATCTACGGCATCAGCAACGTGCCGCGCCCCGATATTCTCGGCTGGTCGATGAACGGAGCGCGGGGATTCTACTATGTCTGCCTTGCCCACCTGGCGCTGGTGTCGCTCGCCACCTGGTGGCTGATCCGCTCTCCCTGGGGCCGCGCCTTCGTCGCTCTGCGTGAAAACCCTATGCGCGCCTTGTCGCTCGGCGTCGACACGCGCCGCTATACGCTGGTGGCCTTCGCGCTGGGCGCCGGCCTCGGCGGCATTTCCGGGGCGCTCTATGCGCCGCTCGTGCAATTCATCGATCCGACGCCGTTCGCGCTCGGCCTGTCGCTCAATCTGCTGCTGATGGTCGTGGTGGGCGGCTCCGGCTACTTCTTCGGGCCGTTCCTCGGCGCCATCGTTGCCGTGCTGTTGCCGGAATGGCTGCGCTTCGCGCAGGGCTACTATCTGATGGGCTACGCCATCCTGGTCATGGTGCTGATGGTGTTCTGCCCGACCGGCCTGCTCGGTCTTGCCGACCGCCTGCTGTCGCGCGGTGCCAAAGTCACCTCCATCGTCGGCCGTGAGCAAACGGCGGCCGGGGCCTTGTCGACGGAGACGGTGCGATGAGCGCCGTCCTCGAGGTGCGCGACCTGAAGAAGAGCTTCGGCGGCATCGTCGCCGTCGCCGGCGTATCCTTCGACGTGCGCCAAGGCGAGATCCTCGGCATCATCGGCCCCAACGGCAGCGGCAAATCGAC
>DATEVP010000425.1:0-2303 GCA_035258465.1 Hyphomicrobiaceae bacterium | reverse complement strand
TCACGATCAGGCCGCTCGGCGAGATGCACGCCATGCGCGCGCTGGGCGCCGTCTGCCTGACCCACGGCATGCAGCACTTCGGCGAGATCGAGCTGGCGCGCACGCTCGTCGGCGCGGGCGCCGTGACTCCCGTCTAGCCTCGATTTTCACGCTACCCAAAGGACTAACATTTTGGGCCGAGCGTCAGACGATTTCGAACCGGAGCCGGCGGCCATTCCACCACGGGACGGTCGTGCGCTCGTCGAGCAGGCCCGAGGCAATGAGGAGGGGATTGTGCGCACGCCGGGGCAACTCCACGACCACCTCGGTCGCCGTCACGTGCACCTGCGCAGGACGGTTCAGGAACCGACGCCAGATCTGGCGCGGTTGCGCGCGCTCGAAGCCGCGCAGCTTCAGGGCCAGCAAGCGATACAGCCCGCTCGCGATCGTGGTCAGCAAGACATCGAAGCTGACATTCAACGCCACGGCCGAGCTGAGCGCATCGAGGTGCAGGAAGTTGACGGCGTCGGCGAGGCCGTTCTCGATGAGCATGCGCCGGGCATAGCGGATGATCAGCGCCGAGGGCGTGGCCCGCAGGTCGTTGGTCAGCAGCACGGTCGGCTGCTCGTGGCCGAGATCTTTGATGAACAGTTGGCGCAGCGGTTCGGGCCCGTACGGGCGCAGGCGCACCCGCTGGTCGATGACCTTGGGCGTCTGGTAGAGCCGATGGGGGACGTCGAGGTGCACGGTCCGCCACGCCGCCCGCGGCTGCACGGCCATCTCGCGGAGCAACGCCGGATTGCGGCGCCGCAAGGTGATGAAGGTGATGCCCCGCGCGTGCAGCGCGGCCAAGTTGCGGTACGTCGTGAGCTGCGAGTCGAAGACCAGGTGAGGCGGGGGCTGTCCAGTCTGTCGCGTCCAGAAGCGCACGAAGGCGAGGATCTCGTCGGCCTCGTCGCCTTTGCGCAAGTCCGCGTTGCAGTAGCACAGCACCCGTGTGTCGCCGTCCTGGGCCAGGAAGGCCAGCACGCTCTTCTGCCGCCGACTGCGCCGCGAGACGTAGTGCTTTTCGACGAATGCGTCGGCCCCGAAGAACGGGATCGAATGGAAATCGAGGTTGAACGAGTGCCCGGGCAGGACCTGGTGCTGGCGCAGCGTCTGCACCCAGCCGTCCAGCAAGGTGCCCAAGCGCCGGGGCCCCAGCCGGCTCGAGTATTGGCTGAGAAACGTGGTCTTGGGCAGCACGTTGAGCCCGGCCCACAGGGCCAGGCCGTCGTCGAAGACGAGGTCCATGACGTGGCTCTGGCGTTCGGTGCTGGTCAGCTTGAGCGCCAGCGCGGCGCGCACCGCGTGCGCGGCCGGGATCATCCGGGTCCCTGGGAAGCCCGCGGCCTGGACCAAGTCGTCGATCCCCAGCCGGACCAGCCAGGGGACGACGATGAACAGCCCGCCCATGGTCGTCGCAAACCGGCGCGGCGCGCCACTGAGCTGCCGGACGTCGGCGACGGCGGCGCGCTCGGGCCGCGGCCGCTGCGGCCGCTCCTCGTCGCGGCGCCGCGGCAAGCGGGCGAAGCCTTCGGCGCGCAGGACCTCGTGAATCGCGGTGAGGCTGAGCCGGTGGCCCTGCTGGGCCAGCGCATCGTGGATGTCGTAGATCGACAGGTGCTGCTTGCGGAGGCCGATGATCAACGGGCGGGCGGGATCCTTCTTGGTTTGCACCTGCGGCCCGTGCGGCGCGTCGGCAAAGAAGTCGCGGCGCTGGCCGTGACGGAAGGCGTGGCACAGCACCCGAAACGCGCCAGGGGTGTACCCGAAGCTTCGGGCGGCTTCCGCCGACGGCAGGCCGTCGGCGAAGTAGGCCCGCAGCGCTTCGTATTGTCGATGCCGCGGCTGCTGCGGCTCGCGAAAGAAGCGAGTGGGCTCTGTTAGCGCGGTGGGTGGAGACATGGCTCAGAACGAGCATGGCACCAACATCTTGTCGCCCCAAGCTTTTTCGGCCCCCAGCCGTGGGACTCTGCGCGATGTCAGACGGCAGAACCGCCACGGCAGCCCACAGACTGGGCTGCCGATCGTCCAATCGGCGGGTGTCGCTCCCGATGCTGTTAGCCATCGTTCACTACACTATATCTACTAACGCCACCAAGGCAGTCCGCCGTCGCGGACATCGGCCGTCCAGGTCCCATTTCGTTAGCCCAATAGCCGCGCGTGAAAATCGAGGCTAGCAGCGCGAAGATAGCCGACCATCGGTCCGGCCCGACCACGGAAAGCCCGAGGGCTTGGTACAACCCGTTCAGCCTCTCTTCGCTATTCTGTCGGTATGGACG
>DATEVP010000424.1:0-4973 GCA_035258465.1 Hyphomicrobiaceae bacterium | reverse complement strand
ACCGTGGTGGTGATGAGCCAGGGCCGCATCGAGCAGGTGGGCGCACCGACGGAGGTCTACCGCCGGCCGGCGACGCGCTTCGTTGCGACCTTCATCGGCTCGCCGGCCATGAATCTCGTGTCGGGCCGCATTGTCGAGCCGGGCGTCGTCGAGACGGCGGGCGGGCGTGCCGCCTTCGATGCGGCAGCGTTCGACGTTGCCGCCGGCCAGGATGTCGAGGTCGGCATCCGGCCCGAGGATTTGCGCTTCGGCACAGGCGGTGCGGGCGAGCTCGCGTTCGCCAAGGATTTCGTCGAGGAGCTCGGCGCCACCCGCCTGTTCCACGGCACGCTCGGCAAGGAGCCCCTCGTGGTCGCCGTCGCAGCCGCGGCCAGTGACATCGCGGCCGCGAGCGTCGCTGCCGACCGGGACGCCGTTCATTTGTTCGACCCGGCCACGGAGAAAAGCTTGCGCCGTGGCGAGCCGACCACACGCGCGTGAAAATCGGCCACGGCCGTATCAGTGAAGTTGCCGCCCGAGGAGGCGCTTGCGACGGGCCTCATGGTCGCGGCGTCTCCTGCGCCACAATAGCCAAGAACGCCTACAGCCACCCGCGCGCGGCGAGCTGGATCTTGAGCTCCGCCTCGGCCTCGGCGAGGCGGGCGGCGTCGGTCGAGCGCAGCACGAGCTGGGTGCCGGGCTTGCCGTCCCGGTAGAACGGGTAGCTTCCCATCGGCACGTCCGGATAGCGCTTCTGCAGCTCGCCGAACAGTCCGGCGATCTCGCCCTCGGGGCGCCTGAGATCGATGGCGGAGGAGAGCATCTTCTTGCCGGTCTTGAGGAACCTGGTGGCCGCCAGCAGCATCACCTGCATGATCTGCGGCACGCCGGCCATGACGATGACGTTGCCCAGCATGAAGCCGGGCGCGATCGACACGCTGTTTTCGACCAGCTCCGCGCCGAAGGGGATGCGCGCCATCCTCAGCCGCGCCGGCGTCAGCTCGACGCCGCGCCGCTCGAAATAGGCCCGCATTGGTGCCAGCGCGCGCTCGTCGACGTCGATGCCGACGCCGAACGCCTTGGCGACGGCGTCTGCCGTGATGTCGTCGTGCGTCGGGCCGATGCCGCCGGTGGTGAAGACGTAGTCGTAGCGCGCGCGCAGCGCATTGATGGCGGCGATGATCTCGGGCTCCACGTCGGCGACGACGCGCACCTCCTTGAGCTGGATGCCGACGGCGGTGCAGTGATCGGCGATGAAGCCGATATTCTGGTCCTTGGTGCGCCCCGACAGGATTTCATCGCCGATGACGAGCAGGGCCGCCGTGACGAGGCCATTGCCCGCACTGTCGCTTTCGTTCGTCACTTGCGCGCTCCGCTCTCTCGCTGCAGGACCAGGTTGCCGACCGGCCGGGCCGCCGTCACGTAGCCGATGCGCTGGAGCATGCCAAGCAGGTCTTGCTTCCAGGCCTCGCGGTTGTCCTCGATCACCAGCAGCCGCGGCCACTTGTCGTCGGAGGCGCTGGCGAAGTAGGGCATCAGAACTCGATCCTCCACGCCTTCGACGTCGATCTTGATGGCGTCGATCTTCCTCACGCCTTCCTCCTCGACGAGGCTCAGCAGCGTCCGGCAGGGCACCTCGATGGCGGACTTGGCATCGGCCGACACTGCGGTCAGCGACGAGGTGCCGATGTTGCGATCGTTGATATACAAGCTCAGCGTGCCGGCGCTCTCGGCAAGCGCCACCGGCGCGATCCGCACCCAGTCGATGCCGTTGAGCTCGAGATTGCACTTGAGCCGCTTAAGCGCGGTCGGATGCGGCTCGACAGCGACGATCGTGCCACTGCGCCCGACCCTGTTGGCCACGAAAAGGGTGTAGGCGCCGACGTTGGCACCGATGTCGAAGAAGACGAACCCGGGAGCCAGCATGGACTCCAGCACGCCGAGCTCGGCCGGATCGAAGAACTGCGGCGAGGTCATCAGCCGCTTCTCGCTGGCGTTCCCGCGCGGGTGAAGGCGCATGCGGCTGCCCAGCCGGACGGCGTCGATCGGCCGCTCCGACCAGCGCTTGAGGAAAGAGCGGATCAGCGACGTGACGCGCCGTCCGACCCATGTCCTCGGCATAGCGTGCCCGAGGGCGATGAGCCGGGACTGCAGGGGTGAGGGTGCGTAGTGGCCGAAAGGCACGGAACGGTCAGGAGTGTCAGCCATGAGTGCCCGAGTCGAAGCTGGCTCGCGAGCATGATATCTATCACCTGCCGCGCGGGAAGCCAGCGCGTCCGGCCGCCACACACAGCATTGAGCCGCCGTGCCGTATGCATGAAAGCGTTCCCGCGATGCTCTTCTCCTCCCGCCTCCTGCGCGGCACCTTGATCCAGCGCTACAAGCGCTTCCTGGCCGACGTGCGCCTCGACGATGGGCGTCTCGTCACCGCCACCTGCCCCAACACCGGTTCGATGATCGGGCTGAACAACCCCGGCTCCGTGGTGTGGCTTTCCGAGAGCGACAGCCCGACGCGCAAGTACCGCTTCACCTGGGAGCTGGTGGAGGCCGACCTCGGGGAGGGGCCGACGCTGGTCGGCATCAATACCGGCCATCCCAACAAGCTGGTGGCGGAGGCCCTCGCCGCCCGCCGCATCAAGGCGCTCGCGGGCTATCCCTCGCTCCGGCGCGAGGTCAAGTACGGCAAGGCCAGCCGCATCGACCTGCTGCTGGAGTGCGCCCAAAAGGGGCTGTGCTACGTCGAGATCAAGAACGTGCACCTCTCGCGCCGGCACGGCCTCGCCGAGTTCCCCGATTCGGTCACCGAGCGCGGCAAGAAGCATCTGGCCGAGCTGTCCGACATGGTGCGGGCGGGGCATCGGGCGGTGATGATCTACCTGATCCAGCGGGGCGACGCGCGGCGCCTGTCGCTCGCCCGCGACGTCGATCCGGGCTATGGCGCGGCCTTCGATGCGGCCGCCGCCGCCGGGGTGGAGGCGATTGCGCTGCGCTGCCGCATGAGCCCCGAGGAGATCGTGGTCGACCGGCCCGTGCCGATCCTGGGGTGAAATGCAACCCTCGCGGCCGGCCCCATCCCCACGCAGTCTTGATCGCGCGTGAGCGGATTGGGCCTCGCCCGCAGGGCTGCTCTGACTTATATGCATGAATGGACCCTTCGGCTGCGCCAGGAACCCGCAACCGTAGACCCTTCAGGGAGGCAACCAAGACATGCTGAGCCGCCGCAATCTGTTGCTCGCCGGCCTCTCCGCCGGTGCGCTGGCCGTGGTTGCGTTCCGGGCGACCAGGAGCACCGCGGGCTCGAGCCCCGGCACGTTCGAGATCACCAAGACCGACGAGGAGTGGAAGAAGCTGCTCACGCCGGAGCAGTACTACGTACTGCGCAAGCATGGCACGGAGCGCGCCTTCACCAGCCCGCTCGACAAGGAGTATGGCGCCGGCAGCTACGCCTGCGCCGGCTGCGACCTGCCGCTGTTCGCCTCGCAGACCAAGTTCGACAGCCGCACGGGCTGGCCGAGCTTCTATCGGCCGCTGGAGAATGCCATCGGCACCACCACCGACCGCGCCTGGGGCATGTTGCGCACCGAGGTGCACTGCCGGCGCTGCGGCGGCCACCTGGGCCACGTGTTCGACGACGGCCCGAAGCCCACCGGCCTGCGCTATTGCATGAACGGCGTGGCGCTGAAGTTCACGCCCGAGAAGAAGTCGTCGTCCTGACGGGCGAAAGCTGAGAAGGCAACGCAATCATGCTCACATTTCCGAGGCTCGGCCGCTGGCTGGCCCCGCTCGCCCTGCTTGCCGGCATCACGGCCGCCGGCGCGCAATCGATGGCACCCGCCAAGACCGAGATCGCCACCTTCGCCGGCGGCTGCTTCTGGTGCGTCGAGGAAGCCTTCGAGAAGGTGCCGGGCGTGGTGTCTGCGGTTTCCGGCTACAGCGGCGGCAAAGTCGCCAACCCGAGCTACGAGCAGGTCATGTCGAAGACGACCGGCCATGCCGAGGCCGTGCAGGTGACCTACGATCCGGCCAAGGTGAGCTATCAGCAGCTCGTCGACTGGTTCTGGCGCAACATCGATCCCACCGATGCCAAGGGCCAGTTCTGCGACAAGGGCAGCCCCTACCGCAGCGCCATCTTCTATCACGGCGAGGCGCAGAAGACGGTGGCGGAGGCCTCCAAGGACGCTCTGAAGGGGCGCTTCAAGGAGCCGATCGCCACCCAGATTGAGGCCGCGTCCGCGTTCTACCCGGCCGAGGATTACCACCAGGATTACCACAAGAAGAACGAGTTCCGGTATCAGTACTACAAATACGGCTGTGGCCGCGCGCAGCGGCTCGAGCAGATCTGGGGCAAGCCGACGCCGCCCCCGCCGAATTCGCCGACGCAGTAGGTCGCGTAACGGGGTCAGACCCTTCGGCACAGGCGGCAAGGTGGAAATGTCGCGTGCTTAGGGTCTGACCCCATTGCTCCGTCACGCCGGAAACCTTGCCGCGTAGGGCTCCAGCGGCAGGCGCAGGGCGTTGGCCAGATAGGACACCGTGCGATAGAAGCCCGCGAGCAGCAACAGCTCCAGCATCGCCTCGTCGCTGAACACGGCGCACAGGCTTGCCCATAGCGCATCGTCGATGTCGCACGCCGCATGCAAAGCGTCGCAGAAGCGGATCAGCAGCGCGTCCTCCGCGCTCCAGCAGGGATCGTCGGGACCCCCACGCACCAGCGAGCGGCGCTGCGCGGCGTCGATCCCGGCCCGCTCGGCGAAGAGGGCGATATGCACCCCCCATTCGTATTCCGAGCCGCACTGGGCCGTGACGCGGTCGATGACGATCTCGCGCTGGCGCAGCGTCAGGTGGCCCTTATCGAGCAGGCCGCCGCCCATGAAGCGCTGGAACAGGCGCAGATCGCGGGCGAGCACGCGGAAGAGGATGAGGGGCGCCACGCCGGGCGGCATCAGCTTGTCGAAGCGGGCCTGGACTTCCGCGGCGTAGGGGCTTTCGGCGGG
>DATEVP010000423.1:0-2494 GCA_035258465.1 Hyphomicrobiaceae bacterium | reverse complement strand
TCACCCCGACCCTCTCCGCGCCGGGGAGCGCAAGGCGAGGTCGGCGAGGCGCGGGGAGAGGGAGAAGTGGAGTCGAAATGGCGCAGGTCGTCCTGAAAGACATCAACAAGTTCTACGACAGCGTGCACGCCGTCAAAGACGTCAACCTGCAGATCCGCGACAAGGAGTTCGTGGTGCTGGTCGGGCCGTCCGGCTGCGGCAAGACGACGACGCTGCGTATGATCGCCGGCCTCGAGGCGATCAGCGCGGGAACCGTCTCGATCGACGGCCAGGTCGTCAACGAGCTGGCGCCCATGGACCGCGACATCGCCATGGTGTTCCAGAACTATGCGCTCTACCCGCACATGAGCGTGTACGACAACATGGCGTTCGGGCTGAAGATGCGCAAATTCGGCCGCAAGGAAATCGCCCAGCGCGTGCAGGAGGCGGCCGACATCCTCGGCATCGGCGAGCTCCTCAAGCGCAAGCCGCGCCAGCTTTCCGGCGGCCAGCGCCAGCGCGTGGCGCTCGGGCGCGCCATCGTGCGCCACCCGCGCGTGTTCCTGTTCGACGAGCCGCTCTCCAACCTCGATGCCAAGCTGCGCGTGCAGATGCGCGTCGAGCTGAAGAAGCTGCACCTGCGGCTCGGCACCACCGCCGTCTACGTCACCCATGACCAGGTCGAAGCCATGACGCTGGGAGATCGGGTGGTGGTGATGAAGGACGGCCTGGTGCAGCAGGTGGGCGAGCCGCTCGAGCTCTACAATCAACCGGCCAACAAGTTCGTCGCCGGCTTCATCGGCTCGCCGGCCATGAATTTCGCCAATGTGACGATGATGGACGGCAGCGGCCGCCTGATCGCCAAGAATGGCGGGTTGGAGATCGAGGTGCCGGGCCAGCACGCGGATCGCCTGCGCCCGCAGGTCGGCCAGCAAATGACGCTCGGGATAAGGCCCGAGGACCTGCACGTGGCGACGCCCGCCGACCCGCCGGGGCTGACGTTCGACTCCAAGGTGGAGGTGGTCGAGCAGCTGGGCTCCGAGATCCTGCTGGATGTGCGCGTCGGCGAGGGGACGATGGTGGCGGCCGTCGATCCGGCCATCCGCGCCAAGGTGGCCGAGCAACTCAAGCTTGCCGTCAATCCGGAGCGGCTGCACTTCTTCGACGATAAGACCGAGGCGGCGATTTGACCCCAGGAGCCTGGTGAGCAAACGCAAGCGGGCGAAGGCTGCCCGGCGGATGGGTTGAAGGCGCGACGTCTGCTTCCGGTGTCAACCTCCCGGACGCCTGCACGTTGCACGGCAAGGTTCGACCCGTTGCCGAAGTGGCGGCAGCGAAGCGAATCCCTGCTTTTGCCCCAACCAGATTCCGGATATCCTCCTCGTAGTTGACCGCGTCGGACCATGCCTTTTCGATCAGCCCATTCAGGAAGGATGCATGCTCGTACTCGAAACAAGGTTGCTTCCACTCATGATTTTAGGTCTCGGCGCCTATGCTTATTGGGCGCCTTACCCGCAGGCGTGGCCATGGATCGTGGTGGCCGCGATTGCACTTGCTGTTCTGGTCCTCCTTCGAGCAGTGCCCGAACGAAAGCAGGTTTTTGCGCAGCCCCTATCGTACAACGTGGCAGCTTTATACAACGTGGCAACTTTCGCCGTCATGAGACTGTTCCTTCCTGCGGCGGTCATACTCATAGGTCTGGCTGGGCTGAGCAGCGGCGCCTGGAAGGACTCCGCGTTTATTGTGGCCATTGCAATGGCGATTATCGCGATGCTCTGACAAGGTGACGTTTCGACGGGGGTTCGAAGCTATCGCGGTCGGCATGGGGTCAGACTTCCCCTTCGTTATCGATCTCCGACTTTCCGCTATCCAATCAGTCAGCTGCCGAAGGGCAAGCGTTTGGCGGAGAAGCCAGCATTCATCCTTCTGGCACATTGTCCCCGTACGGCATTCGTCAGCTTCCGGGGCATAGCGGCCGTGGGCCTTATACCCCGACGCTCTGGTGCGCCGCGCAACACTGCCTAGCTCTGCCGCCGCACGACGAAGGCCGCGGCCTCCCGCAAGCCGCCGGCCTCGGCGCCGAACGGTGTCAGCGCGGTGATCGCATCGGCCTCGACGGCGGCAAGTCGTTGCTTGGCCGCCTCTGCCCCTATGACCGCCACGAGCGTGGCCTTCCTCTCGTCCTTGCGCGCGGCCTTGCCCATGGCGGCCGGCTCGCCCTCGATGTCGAGCAGGTCGTCGGCGATCTGGAAGGCGAGCCCCAGGCAGTCGCCGTAGCGGGCAAGCGCGCGGCGCTTCGCGGTGTCCGCACGGCCGAGGATGGCGCCGGCCTCGCAGGCGAAGCGGATCAGGGCACCGGTCTTCATGGCCTGCAGCCGCTCGACATGGGCCGGAGAAAGCGTGCCGGGCAGGCCGAGCTTGTCGAACTCCAGATCCAGGCATTGGCCGCCGGCCATGCCGCCGGCGCCCGAGGCTTCCGCCAAGCGGGCGATCAGCTCGGTGCGCACGGCGGCAT
>DATEVP010000422.1:0-5049 GCA_035258465.1 Hyphomicrobiaceae bacterium | reverse complement strand
CGCGTCCGTATCGGCGCCTTGGACGAGGCCTCGCTCTACAGCGTGCCCGATGACGCCGCGGTGGTGTTCGTCATCAATCATCGCTCCAACATGGACTACGTGCTGGTCACCTACCTGGTGTCGCAGAGCTCGGCGCTCAGCTACGCGGTGGGCGAGTGGGCGCGCGTGTGGGCGCTGCAGAGCCTGATCCGCGCCATGGGCGGGTACTTCGTGCGCCGCGACAGCTCGAATGCGCTCTATCGCAAGGTGCTGGCGCGCTACGTGCACATGGCGACCACCTCCGGCGTGGCGCAGGCCGTGTTCCCCGAGGGCGGGCTGACGCGCGACGGCTCGCTCCGGCCGCCCAAGCTGGGGCTGCTCAGCTACATGGTGTCGGGCTTCGACCCCAAGGGCCCGCGCGACATCGTGTTCGTGCCGGTCGGCCTCAACTACGACCGCGTGCTGGAGGACCGGGTGCTCACCGCCGCGGCCTCCACGCCGAAGGGCGAGCGGCCGCGGTTCGCCTTCAATCCCGTCATGCTGTCGGGCTTTCTGGCCAAGAGCCTGTGGCTGAGGCTCAGGGGCTCCTGGTACCGCTTCGGCTACGCCTGCGTCAGCTTCGGCCGGCCCATATCGCTGCGCGGCTATGTCGCCGAGCGCGGCATCGATTTCCGCGCGCTGCCCGAGGCGGAGCGGTTCGCCGAGATCGAGCGCCTGGGGCAGTACCTGATCACGGAGGTCGGGCGCGTGATTCCGGCATTGCCGGTTACGCTGGTCGCCAGCGCCATCCTGGCCGGCGGCGAGCGAGGGCTGTCGAGCTTCGAGCTCAAGGGCGCGGTGTTCGAGCTGATGCGGCGGCTGCGGGCGCGGGGCGCGCACGTGCACATTCCCCGCCAGGACCAGGAGTACGCCGTGGACGTGGGCTTGCGCATGCTGACGCTTCGCCATTTGGTGAGCGAGGAGGAGGGCGTCTACCGCGCCAACCCCAAGGAGACGGCGCTCCTGGCCTTCTACGCCAACGCGACTGCCCATCTCCTCGTCGACGACGTTGCGCCGGCGTGAGCCGAGCGCTTCAGCCGAGGCACAGCAGCTTGCGCAGACCGTCCTCGGTGAAGCCGCGCACGGCCTTCTTGCCATTGGTGATCACCGGCACCGCCGGCGAGCCGAAGTTCTTCACCATGAAGGCCTGGGTCTCCGCATCCCTCCACACGTCGATGCGCTCGAACGGGATGGCGTTCGTCTCCAGGAACGTGCGCGTGGCGGCGCAGTGCGGGCACCCTTGCATCTCGAACACGACGACGCGCTCGATGCAGGCCGCGAGGGCGGGCGACGGTAACGGCGCGACCATCGCCAGCAGTGCCAGTGCGGCCGTCAGGCTCGTGATCTTCATGGGGTCTCCGCCTCCGGGGCGCCCGCCAACGGGCGTCGATTCCCGGACCCATCGCCGGATTCTCCGAAAAATGCGAGAGGAAGTTGCCAGACCGTCCCCAGAGGAGCGTAAGAGGGGGCCAGTGGCGACGTGCGCGAGAGCGCGCTAGGCGGCCTTGTTGTTGTCGGTGGGCGCGGCGCGCAGCCCGGCCAGGTAGGTGATCACCAGATCGTCGATGAGGCGGCCGGCGGTCTCCGTCGTCACCACGGAGAGCTTGTCGGCCGTCGAGAGCGACGTGATGCCGTGCACGCCCGCCCACAACACGCGCGCTGCCCTCTGGCGGTCGGCTTCCCGGCCCGGCGCAAACAGCGGCGCCAGCGCCTCCTCGACGCGGCCCATCAGCACCTCGAGCTTCTGCCGGTACCAGGGCGGCAGGTCGGTCTTGGGGGGGAGGTGATGCTCAAACAGCAGGTTCCAGAGCCGCGGCTTCTCGTGGGTGAAGGCCAGATAGGTATGCGCCAGGCGGCTGACCTTGCCGGTGGTGTCGCCGTCCTGCAGCGAGGCGCCAAGGCGCTTGTCGAGCGCGTCGAGCACGCGCGCCTCCACGTGCAGCACGACGTCATCGAGGTTCTCGAACATGTTGTAGATTGTGCCAGGCGAGTACTCGATGCGCCGTGCGATCTCCCTCGCGGACAGGCCGGCAAGCCCTTGCACCTCGATGATATTCTGCGCAGCGTCGATGATCAGCTCGCGCAGCTGCTGCGGCGTGTGCGTCGACCGTCGTCCCATGGCGATCCTGGCGGTATTGTGCCCATGCCCCTGCCAAAGTTTTTACCAGCATAGGTGGAAATTGGCTGCTTGGGCAAATGCAACCAGGGATTGATGGCACAAATATGCAGGGTCCGGACAAAGCGTTCGGTGGGCCAATGCGAAGCCGGCGCGGCGGAGCTTGCCCGTTGCCCCCCGAGCTCAGAAGCTCGGTGACGGGCAGGGGGTGTTGTTCGACTGCAGGAGCATCGCCGCCTGCCCCCTGGGCTTGAGGTAGATCTTCTCCGTCAGCGTATAGGTGCCGGAGCCGTCGCCGCCGCCGGCGGCCTGCTTCATGAAGTAGTCGAAGATCAGCGGCTTGTAGCTGTAGGTCACCTCCGAGATCACCACGCTGTCGTTGGTGCTCACGAGGTTGCCCGGGAGCGTATAGTCGGTGCTCGAGCAAGCGCAGGTCTGGGTTTGGCCGGCGCCTTTGTACGTGCACGACCATGACTGCTTGACGATGGCGGCGTTGGTCGGCGACGAGGTGACGTTGCGGATTACGATCTCCACCGGCGATTCCGAGTAGGGCTTCATGATGTAGCCCCCGACCTTCATGATGTCGCCGATCTCGCTTTGCGAAATCTGCTTCTCGGCGCGGGCAACGAGGTCGGCGGTCGAGCTGGCAACCTGGGTGACGCGGCGGTCGACGGTGATCGCCTGACTGAGCTCCACGGCGCCGATGAACATGATGGCCAAGATGGGCACGATCATCGCGAACTCGACCGCGGCAACGCCTTCCTGGCTGCCCGTGTAGCGGCGGATGAGCTTGTGCACGCGGCCTGCAAGGCCGCTGATCGCGTGGCGTGACATCGTGGCTCTCGGGTTGGGCATGGTGGGCTCCAGCCGACGCTGCATTCTTTAGTTGTAGGGTTCGGTGCGGAACGCCACCGAGGCCTGCAGCAGGACGGCCCCGTTCGTGAGGTTGCCGATCTTGACGAACGGCAACTTGCCGCCGAAGTCCCAGGGATAGCAGACGGTGACCAGGACGACCGAGCTGGCGTTGCCGGTGTCGAAGGTGGCGGCGGTCTGGTCGATCATGACGCCGTTGGTGGCGCACCTGGGCTCGACGATGCCGCCGAAGCTGGCGTTGCTCTGCACGAGCACGACCACCTTGTTGCAGTCGAGAAAGGTCGGCGCTATGGCGCACAATGCCAGCTTGAACGCATTCTTCTTGTCTTCCGGCGTGGAGGCGGCGGAGTAGGCACCCTTCGCTTGCTGCACCTGGCCCGTACGCAGGGCGCGAGAGGTCTGCCAAACCGCGTTTTCGAGGGTGAAGTTGGTGAAGAAGTAGAGACAGACCGAGATGATGCCGAACAGAAGCATCATGAAGGGCATGGCGACGAGCCCGAACTCGACGGCGGTGGCCCCGGACTCATCCTTGCGCCAGCGGCGCGACAGCGACAGGGCGGGTGCGCGGGTCCGCTGATTGCAGCCTGCAACGCTCGACGCCATTTTCGTCGCCTTCCCACGCGATACCCACTCGACGCGGAACTATGCAAGTCGAGTGCTAAACGTCCGGTAAAGAGATTTATCTCGATGGGATTTTGGTAAACTTGGACAGAAAGAAAGAGTGAGGCGGGAAGGTTACGCGAGCTTGCGCGCTCAGGGGCGGCCCGAGGCACACCTCTCCGGCGTGCCTGACGGCAGGCAGCTGCTCCCTCCCGACGAGTGCGCCAGGTGCGAGGATCGCCTGGAGCATCAATGACGTCAGCCGCTACTGGTTGCCGGTTTGGTGCGAGGAATCTGCTTCACGCGACGAGAAGCCGATCTTGGCCTGCGACGCCTTCGAGATGGTGTCGAAGTAGGCCTGCTCGTCGCCGACCGTGATCGATGGGTTGCACTGCGGCGTGCAGTTGTAGGACTGCCGGTGGATGCCGCGCTGCAGATTGACCACCTTCACCTCGTCGCGGCGCACCAGGATGCGCTGGTCCTGGATGACGTTGCGATCGGCGTCCAGGGCGATGATGTTGGTGATGCCGAAGGTCTTGCCGGTGACCACCAGGAGATTGCCGGCCTGCACCGAGACGTCGGCAATCGCCGGGTTGCCGATGATGATCTCGGAAGCGGCCCGCGGCAGGCGCAGGAGCTGGGACTGGTCGTACTTGACGATCAGGTCCTCGGCCCGCGCCGGTGCCGAGGCCAGAACGGCGGTAACAAAGGCAGCGCCCGCCAGCATGGCCAGCGTGAGTGTCCGGCTGAGGGATGTCTTGTCGGTGGGAGCGGAGGTCATGGCGCGCCTTGTCCTCGTGTGCGAAGAATCGCCAAACATGATTTGTCGGCCGAATTGGTGAAGGAACTGCAAATGGTGGCGCCAGGGCCGGCCGGGAAAGCTTCGGCGGCCAGACGGCGGGTGCGTTTGATGTGCAATGCTTGGAACTAATTGAAGCCGGCTGTACTTCGCGCGCGCATCTGAGCCAATCCAGCGGGCGGCCGGCGAAAGTCGAGCGCAAGCGCTGAAAGGATTGTCTCCAAAACATTCTCGGTTAAATCAGGAACTCAAACAGAGTAAAAGGCCAATTAACCAACCAATTCGCGTCGTGTTCATGTATATCTCTATCGTTCCAGCAATTGTTGTTATGCAATTTCAGAGAATATACCTAGTTCACTCATTCTTTAACAACAAATAGAACTCGGTTCTCCTGCTCGTTCGGCCGCACCCCGTCTGCGAATGTTTTAACTCGACTTTAATAGGGCGACGGTAGTGTGCGGACAGTTCAGCCGCACGGGCATGTTGCCCTAGGGGGTGAACATCACCGCGCAAATACGCGCTAGCTAGGTGTAGTGGGAGAGTTGTCATGCAGAACTTCGTTTCGCGTTTCGTCAAGGACGAGTCCGGCGCCACCGCCATCGAGTATGGCCTGATCGCCGCGCTCATCGCCGTTGGCATCATC
>DATEVP010000421.1:0-3926 GCA_035258465.1 Hyphomicrobiaceae bacterium | reverse complement strand
CGCCAAGGCCGGTCTTGAGCCTGTGGCTTACGATGCCGCAGGACGCATGAACATCGAGAGCCCCGCGTTCGACATCGAGAATCGGTCGACCTGGGGATTCGCCGACAAGCGCCGCAAAGTGTTCGCCGTCGCGGTGCAAGGCGAACGGCTCTACTACTCGGTCGACGAGGGCCCGCAGATCTGGTCGGTCGGCCTCAACCCGGACGGCAGCTTCGCCGACGACGCGGAGCTCGAGATCGATGTCACGGGCACGCCCAATGGCAATGTCATCACCGCTATCGCGTTCGACGGCGCCGGCTCACTCTACCTCGCGCAGCGGGGCGAGATCGTTGGCAGCTACGACTACAGCGTCTTCGCCAAGCCGGAAGCCTCGGCCGTGTTGCGCTATGTCTGGAGCGAAACCGACCAGCGCTGGTCGGTTGAGCCTGACGATTACGCTATCGGCCTCAAGCCCCCGCACCGCTCGAGCGAAGGCGGCATCGCGCTGAATTACGGCTACGATCCTGACGGCAACATCGACTACAACCAATGTCGCGCAACGCTGTGGACCACGGGCGAGCATCTGCGTGAAGGTGAGGACGCCGAGCGCATCGCTCAAGGCGGTGCGAGCATCATCCACGGGCTGCAAGGCAACGACAAGAGCAAGGTGCGTCCGGCCAACGTGCCCCCTCACGAATCTTGGTTCGTCGACAATGACGGCCTGTTCCTGGACGCCAACGTCTACGGCCATGTCGGCGACATCGCGATTTTCAATCCGTGCGATAAGCGGACGATCGCCGAGTCCGAGCCGCTGCCGTACCCACCGCTCTTCCCATACTATCCGCCCCTTCCGGAGCCGGAGGAGCCGGAGGAGCACGTAGGGCCCGGCATCTTCATCGACAAACTCTGCGGTCCCGCCATCTTCGGCGGTGAGATTCATTGCACCATCACCGTCACCAATGTCGGTGAGACGCCGTCCGACCCGATCGACATCTGGGATGCCGCGACAATCCTGTCCGGTCCTGGCGCAGGCGGCGGCATCATCATCGCCGGCGTCGCCCCCGACGGCCCCGACTGGATCTGTTCGCCGACACCGACGCCCGATTTGTGGTGCAGCCTGCCACCAGATGCCCTCGATCCGGGCGAGACAAGATCGATCGACGTGTGGATCGATACCGGCCCGCTATTCGCCGCCGGCGATTTCGGCTTCCGCAACTGTGCGGTGCTCAATGAGCCCTGGGACGATGTCGCCTGCGACGACGGCGGCACCGACATCACCGTCACCAAGACCGCGCCGGCGATGTGCGTGCCCGGCGCCGACTGCACCTTTACCGTGACCATCACGAACACGGGCACGCTGGGCTTCAGCGGCCCCGTGCAGCTGACCGACAATATGTTCATGGGCTGGCCGTTCCCCGGGCCGTTTGGCCTACCCATCACGGCAATTGCGCCCGATCTTGGCTGCGCGCCGCCCCCGGCCGCGATCGACTTCTCGTGCGTTGCAACCCTCACTCTGCCGCCCGGCGGCTCACAGACCTTTGACATTACGGTGCCGATGCCGCTGGCGGGTCCGTTCCCTGGCTATTGGGTTCAAAATTGCTTCGCGGTATCGGCCCCCGGCCTGCCGCCTCCCGCCTTGCCGCTCGCACCTGGCGCGACCAGTCCGGCTGCAAGCTGCGTCTGGGTGCCGGTCGGCGCACCTCCGCCCTTGAGCAATCTCAGGATGGTCAAGACGGCCTTGAATGGCGGCGCTTGCTACAAGGCGGGGATCGACATTCGTTGCGACTACGAGATCGAGATCATCAATGACGGTCCCTCACCGTATTTCGGTCCCGTAACTTTCGACGACACGTTTCCAGCAGCGGCAACGCTGGTTGCTCCCTTCCCAGCGGGTTGGGGCTGCGTGTTCGGCCCACCATTGACCTGCGGCCTGGCCGCTGCGGCAATCCCCGTTAGCGGCTCGATCACCGTCCCGGTGAGCATGACAATCCCGCTCGCCCCGCTGGAGATCGCCGGCTGCACCATGCCGAATACCGCGACGCTCACCGTGCCGGCTGCCGGCACCGTTTCCAACTTCTTCGCTGGCGACGACACGAGTACCGCGTTGGCCGACGCCTTCATTGAATGGGTGCTGCCAACCGGCGAGGTGCTGGTCACCTGCGATCCCACCAATCTCAAGCTGACCAAGGTCGCACAGGGCGACTGCGTCGCCTCTGAGGGCGGTTATCGCTGCGACTACACGGTGAAGGTCACCAATGAGGGTCCCGATCCCTACAAGGGTCTGATCGAGATCGACGAGCTGTTCGGCTTTGCGCCGTCATCGGTCACGTTCTCGCCGGAATGGGGTCACTCGGGAGGTGGCGCGAGCTATCATCTGACGCTCCCCAATGTCGACCTCGAGATGGGAGAGAGCGCCGAGCTCAAGGTGACGGCCACCGTTCCGGAGGGCAAGCAATGCCGACTCAAGAACACTGCCATCATGACGCGGCCCGAGGCCCCCACGCGGTTCAACAACGTTGCCGGCGACGACGCCACTTCAGCCTGGGCCAAGATCCCGTCAAAGAGCTGCGTCAAGCCTGACCGGCCGCAATGCGAGCCTAAGACCAACGAGCTCCGCAGCGAGAGCGGGGCCTGCGTCTGCAAGTCGGGCTTTGTCCGCAACGCGAACGGCCAGTGCGTCGGCCTCGCTGAGCCGCCGCTCACTGAGCCGCCAGTCACCGAGCCGCAGCTATGCCCCGACGGCAAGCCGGTGCCGAAGAGCGGGCGCTGCCCGGAAGCGCCGCAGCTATGCGAGCCAGGCCCGAACGAGCGGCGCAATGAGCAGGATCAGTGCGTGTGCAAGTCGGGCTTCGAGCGCGACCGCTATGGACGCTGCATCGAAGAGGAGGACCCCGAAGGCGAATGCGAAGACAAGGGCTGGGTCTGGAACGACAAGACCGAGACCTGTTTGCCGCCGACCACCCCGCCAACAGCGTGCGGGCCGAACGAGGTGCGCAATGCGCAAGGTCAGTGCGTATGCAAATCGGGCTACCAGCGCGACAAGAATGGACGTTGCGTCGCGCCGCCAACCCCGCCAACAGCGTGCGGGCCGAACGAGATGCGCAATGCGCAAGGCCAGTGCGTGTGCAAGCCCGGTTTTGAGCGCAACAAGTATGGCCGTTGCGTCGAGGAGTCGGACCCTGCCGAAGACTGCAGAGAGAAAGGCGGCGTTTGGGATGACAAGCGCGAGCGCTGCCTGCCGCCTGTGAGCCCGGCCGATGAGTGCCGCAAGAAGGGCGGGATTTGGGACGGCAAGCGCTGCCTCAGCCCCGCCGACGCCTGCAAGGCTAAGGGTTGGAACTGGACCGGCACGCGCTGCGTCGAGCCGACCAGCCCGGCCGATGAGTGCCGCAAGAAGGGCGGGATTTGGGATGGCAAGCGCTGCCTCAGCCCCGCCGACGCCTGCAAGGCTAAGGGTTGGAACTGGACCGGCCAGCGCTGCCTGCCGCCGACGAGTCCCGCCGACGAATGCCGAAAGAAGGGCTGGACCTGGGACGGCAAGAGCTGCAAGCCGCCGGCCGCCAGCATCGTCCCGCGGACCACGGTCCCGCGTTGACCGTCTTGAGCCTTGAAAATTGCGGGGCCGGCCTCAACTGGGCCGGCCCTGCCATATCAGGGAAAACGGCCCCGGGCGGTGCTGATTTTGTCACGATTGTGATTAGACTGTGGGCCGCGCCTAGCACTGTGCCGAGGGAACACCCATGCTCAGCATCCGCCGTTCCTTGTCCCGCTTCTCGCTTGCCGCCGTTCTGCTGATGCCTCAGCTTGCGCTGGCCGAGCCTAAGCCGCCGACCGAAGAGGAATCCGCCGACGTCACCTTCGCCAAGAGCTTCCTCGGCAAGACCTATGACGACGAGCTCGACATCGAAGGCTGGATCGATCTCGGCGGCGGCCTGGTCGCGCCTCCC
>DATEVP010000420.1:0-2422 GCA_035258465.1 Hyphomicrobiaceae bacterium | reverse complement strand
CTATCTCGGCCTCGAGCTGCAGAGCCTGGCGCTGTACGTGGTGGCGGCCATCCGCCGCGACGATCTGCGCTCGAGCGAAGCGGGCCTCAAGTATTTCGTGCTCGGCGCCCTGTCGTCTGGCATGCTGCTGTACGGCGCCTCCCTCATCTATGGCTTCACGGGCTCGACCAGCTTTGCGGTCATTGCCACCGCCGCCAAGGCCGCCGGCGCGGGCCAGGACATCGGCCTGATCGTCGGCCTCGTGTTCCTCCTGGTGGGCCTGGCGTTCAAGGTCTCGGCCGTGCCCTTCCACATGTGGACGCCAGACGTGTACGAGGGGGCGCCGACGCCGGTCACGGCTTTCTTCGCCGCCGCACCCAAGGCCGCCGCGGTCGCGCTGCTCATGCGCGTCACGCTCGGCGCCTTCAGCGGCGTTGGCCCGCAGTGGCAGCAGGTGGTGAGCGCGCTGGCCATCGCCTCGATGGGGCTAGGCGCCTTCGCCGCCATCGGCCAAACCAACATCAAGCGCCTGATGGCCTACTCGGCCATCGGCAACATCGGCTACATGCTGATCGGCTTGGCGGCGGGCACGCCCGAGGGGGCGCGCGGGGTGATCATCTATCTCGTCATCTATGTGGCCATGACGCTCGGCGCCTTCGCCTGCATTCTGTCGATGCGCCGGCCGCAGGGCATGGTCGAGGACATCGACGAGCTGGCAGGCCTGGCGCAGACCAATCTCGCCATGGCGACGATCCTGGCGCTTCTGCTGTTCTCGCTGGCAGGCATACCGCCGCTGGCCGGCTTCTTCGCCAAGTTCTATGTGTTCGTCGCGGCGGTGAAGGAGGGCATGTGGCCGCTCGCCATCTTCGGCGTGCTCGCCAGCGTCGTCGGCGCCTACTACTATGTGCGCATCGTCAAGATCATGTTCTTCGATGACCCGAAGGAGCGGTTCCTCTCGGTGCCGCCGAAGGCGGGCCTGATGATGGCGCTGACGGGCCTGTTCGTGCTTCTCTACGTGATCTGGCCGGCGCCGCTCGTCGACTCTGCCGATGCGGCGGCGAGGACCCTGTTCTGAGACTGCCGCCGTTAGTCGACGGATCGCCCGTGGCGCACACCTTTCGCAGCGTGACCCTGGACGAGGTGGGCTCCACGAACACGGAGGCCTTCGAGCGTGCGCGGGCCGGCGAGAAGGGACCGCTATGGATCGTGGCGCGGCGGCAGACGCAAGGCCGGGGCCGCTCCGGCCGCCGCTGGACGTCCGTGGAGGGCAATCTCCATGCGAGCCTGCTGCAGAGGTTGGCGTGCCCTCCCGCCGTCGTGCACCAGCTCTCGCTGGTCGCCGGAGTTGCGGTGATTGACGCCATCGGCGCAGCCGCGGGGGACAGAAAGCTTCCCGGCCTCCGGCTCAAGTGGCCAAACGATATCTTGATCGGGGACGCCAAGTGTGCGGGCATCCTGTCGGAAAGCCAGATGGATAACGGGACCTCGGAGGTGATCGCGGTGATCGGCGTCGGCATCGATCTGGTGTCCCACCCCAACGGTCTTCAGCGCGCGACCACCCACCTTGCGGCCCACGGCGTGAAAGCAACGCCCGAGGAGATGCTGGGCCTGCTGGCGCAAAACATGGAACGCTGGCTCGGCCTCTGGGATGCCGGCAACGGATTTGCCCGCGTGCGCGCGGCTTGGCTCGGGCACGGCGGCAGGGCGGGTGAAGGCCTCTCCGTCGACACCGGCAAGGAGAAGATTACAGGCACCTTCGTCGATCTCGACGCCGACGGCGCCCTTCTGATGCAGGACGGGCACGGGGCGCGGCGGAGAGTGACGTTCGGGGATGTCACGCTTGCGCCGGCCGCCATGCCGGCCGCTATCATGGGCGGCGAATGATGGCGCAGCAGCCGAGATCGCGCGCGACCGCCGGCGCCGCCGAGCTTGTTTTCATGGCGCTCGGGGGGATCGGCGAGATCGGCATGAATTGCTATCTCTACGGCCTGGGCCCGCCCGACGCGCGGCAATGGCTGATGGTCGACCTCGGCATCACCTTCCCCGAGGGCGAGAACGACCCCGGCATCGACGTGATCCTCCCGGACGTGCGCTTCATCGAGGAGGAGCGCGCGAGCCTTGCCGGGCTGGTGCTGACCCACGGCCACGAGGACCACCTGGGCGCGGTGGCGGAGCTGTGGCCGCGGCTGCGTGCACCGATCTATGCCACCCCGTTCACCGCCGCGCTGCTCAGGACCAAGCTCGCCGAATTCGGCGGGCGGGCGCAGCCCACGATCAAGGAGATCGCGCTCGAGGCGCGCTTTGCCGTGGGCCCCTTCGATCTCGAGCTGATTTCGGTGGCGCACTCCATCCCCGAGCCCAATGCCATCGCCATCCGCACCCCGCTGGGGCTCGTGCTCCATACCGGCGACTGGAAGCTCGACGCCACGCCGGTGATCGGCGC
>DATEVP010000419.1:0-5324 GCA_035258465.1 Hyphomicrobiaceae bacterium | reverse complement strand
GGCTCGATGCGCTCGACGGCGTCTACAACAACTTCAAGGACGCGGACGGTTTCCGCAGCGAGTGCGTGCACGGACGCCGGCTCGGCTTCGACGGCAAGACCCTCATTCACCCCGACCAGGTCGCAACCGCCAACGAGGTGTTCGCGCCGCCGGAAGCGGAGGTGGCGTGGGCGAGGAAGATCATCGCCGCCTTCGAGGCCCCCGAGAGCAAGGGCAAGGGCGTGATCACCGTCGAGGGGCGGATGGTGGAGCTGCTGCACGCCGAGATGGCGCGGCGCACGGTCGCCATCGCCGAGGCGATTCTGCGGGCGAGACCGTCATGACGGCGTCCAAGACCGACCAAGGCCGGTATCTGGAGGATTTCTCGATCGGCCAGGTGCTCGCGCACGCGACCCCGCGCACGATCACCTCAGGCGATGTCGCGCTCTACCTGGGCCTCTATGGCCCGCGCTTTGCCGTGCAGTCCTCCGATGCCTTCGCGCAGGCGATCGGCTATCCGCGCGCGCCCGTCGACGACCTGCTGGTCTTCCACACGGTGTTCGGCAAGTCCGTGCCGGATATCTCGCTCAACGCCATCGCCAACCTCGGCTACGCCGAGTGCCGGTTTCTCGAGGCCGTCTATCCGGGCGACACGCTGAGCGCCAGCTCGGAGGTGATCGGACTCAGGGAGAATGCCAACCGGGCGTCGGGCGTCGTCTACGTCCGCACCTTCGGCCGCAATCAGCATGGCGAGACGGTGCTGGAATTCGTGCGCTGGGTGATGGTGCGCAAGCGCGATCCGGCCAGCGCGGCGCCCGCCCCTGTCGTGCCTGAGCTGGCCGAGCGGGTCGAGCCGGCGATGCTCGGCAAGGCCGTGCCGGGGCTCGATCGCGCGCGCTACGACTTTGCGCTCGCCGGCGCCCGCCATAGGTGGGGCGATTATGCCGTCGGCGAGAAGATCGATCACGCCGACGCGATGACGCTGGAGGAGGCCGAGCATCAGATCGCCACCCGCCTCTACCAGAACACCGCCAAGGTCCACTTCAATTTGCACGAGCAGGCGCAGGGCCGGTTCAAGCGGCGACTCGCCTATGGCGGCGTCGTCATCTCGCTCGCCCGCGCGCTGTCGTTCAACGGCCTCGCCAACGCGTTTCACATCGCCGCCATCAACGGCGGCCGGCACGTGGCACCCTGTTTTGCGGGCGATACTGTCTACGCTTGGTCGGAGGTGCTCGAGGCGGCCGAGATCCCCGGGCGTGACGACATCGGCACCCTGCGCGTGCGGCTGACGGCGGTGAAGAACCGCGACTGCGCCGACTTCCCGCGGCAGAACGCCAAAGGCGACTATGTCGAGGGCGTGATCCTCGATCTCGATTGCTGGCTGGTACTGCCACGCTGAGCACGTCCGCCTCGCCGACGGCGCTGGTATACAATACACCTGCTGAGCGCCGTGCGTGCTGCCGCGTGCTCGTGAGACCAATTGAACAATTGAAGGCCCCGCCAGCGCGCGCTAAAAGCCGCGGCGTCCACGACATCGCACGCTGGGAGGGCCGATGGCCGAGACCCCACATTTGGCCGAGCGTCCGCTCTCTCCGCACCTGTCGATCTACAGTCCCCTGATCAATATGGTGATGTCGATCCTGCATCGCCTCACCGGTGCCGCGCTCTACCTCGGCACGCTGCTGCTCGCCGCCTGGCTGATCGGCGCGGCGATGGGCGAAAAGCAATACGCCATGGTCAACGGCGCGTTCGGGCACCCGCTCGGCAAGCTCGTGCTCTTCGGCTACACCTGGGCGCTCTTCCATCACATGCTGGGCGGCATCCGGCATCTCATTTGGGACACGGGGCGCGGGTTCCAGATCTGGCAGGTCAATCTCCTGTCGTGGCTGACGATCATCGGCTCGGTGTCGCTGACGGTGGCGGCGTGGGGCCTGGCCCTGATGCTCGGGGGAGGGCTGTGAGATGAGCCAGCGCACGCCGCTCGCCAGGGTCCGCGGCCTGGGTTCCGCCAAGGAAGGCACCGATCATTTCTGGAAGCAGCGCCTCACCGCGGTTTCCAACCTGATCCTCGTGTGCTTTCTCATCTGGCTGCTGGTGCGGCTGGCCGGTGCCGACTACGCGACCGTGAAGCACACGCTGGCGAGGCCCCAGAACGCCATCCCCCTCTTGCTGCTGGTGCTGTCGGGCGTGATGCACATGCGGCTAGGTATGCAAACCATCATCGAGGACTATGTGCATTCGGAGGGGCGCAAGGTGGTGGCCCTGATGCTAAACTCGTTCTTTGCGATTCTGGTCGGATTGACCTCGGCGTTCGCCGTGCTGAAACTGAGTTTCGGAGCCTGAGGCATGGCTGAGGAAAACGTCCGCAATCACGGCAATGGCGTTGCCAGCCCCGCGCTCAACGGCCGGGCCTATCCCGTCACCGAGCACAGCTACGACGTGGTGGTGGTCGGCGCGGGCGGCGCGGGCTTGCGCGCGACGCTCGGCTGCGCCGAGGCGGGCCTGAAGACGGCGTGCGTCACCAAGGTATTCCCGACCCGCTCGCACACGGTTGCGGCGCAGGGCGGGATTGCGGCGGCGATCGGCAACATGGGGGCGGACGACTGGCGCTGGCACATGTACGACACCGTCAAGGGCGCCGACTGGCTGGGCGACCAGGACGCCATCGAGTACCTGTGCCGCAACGCGTCTGAGACCGTCTACGAGCTCGAGCACTACGGCGTGCCGTTCAGCCGCACCGAGCAGGGCACCATCTACCAGCGCCCCTTCGGCGGCATGACCACCGACTTCGGCGAGGGGCCGCCGGCGCAACGCACGTGTGCCGCCGCCGATCGCACCGGCCACGCCATGCTGCACACGCTCTACGGCCAGTCGCTGAAGCACGCGGCGCAGTTCTTCATCGAGTATTTCGCCATCGACCTGATCATGGACCAGGACGGCGGCTGCTGCGGCGTCGTCGCGCTGAACCTCGAGGACGGCTCGGTGCATCGCTTTCGCGCCAAGAAGACGATCCTGGCGACCGGTGGCTACGGCCGCATCTACTTCACCTGCACCGGCGCCCACACCCAGACCGGCGACGGCAACGGCATGGTGCTGCGCGCCGGGCTGCCGCTGCAGGACATGGAGTTCGTTCAGTTCCACCCGACCGGCATTTACGGCGCCGGCATGCTGATCACGGAAGGCTCGCGCGGGGAGGGCGGCTACCTCACCAACGCCAACGGCGAGCGCTTCATGGAGCGCTATGCGCCGCACGCCAAGGACCTCGCCTCGCGCGACGTCGTCTCGCGCTCGATGACGATCGAGATCCGGGAGGGGCGCGGGGTTGGCCCGGAGAAGGACCACATCTATCTGCACCTCGACCATCTCGATCCGAAGATCCTGGCCGAGCGCCTGCCGGGCATCACCGAAAGCGCGAAGGTCTTCGCCGGCGTCGACCTGAGGCGCCAGCCGATCCCCGTGCTGCCGACGGTGCACTACAACATGGGCGGCATCCCCACCAACTACCACGGCGAGGTGGTGACGCTGAAGGACGGCAACCCCGACGCGGTCGTTCCCGGCCTGCTGGCGATCGGCGAGGGAGCCTGCGTGTCGGTGCACGGCGCCAACCGGCTCGGCTCCAACTCGCTGACCGACCTCGTCGTGTTCGGCCGCGCGGCGGGCCGGCGCTGCGGCGAGACGGTGGAGGCTGACGCGGCGATGCCGCCGACGCCGAAGGACGCCGACGAGCTGGCGCTCTCCCGCCTCGACCGGATGCGGCATGCCAACGGCGGCACGCCCACCTCCGCCCTGCGGCTGCGGATGCAGAAGGCGATGCAGATGAACTGCGCGGTCTTCCGCACCGGGCCCGTGCTCGAGGAAGGCCTGCAGATGGTCCGCGACATCTGGAAGGGATCGGACGATCTGCGCGTCTCCGACCGCTCGCTCATCTGGAATTCCGACCTGATCGAGACGCTGGAGTACGAGAACCTGATCGTGCAGGCCGTGGCGGTCGTTGCCGGCGCGCTCAATCGCACAGAGTCGCGTGGGGCGCATGCACGCGAGGACTATCCCAATCGCGACGACGTCAACTGGATGAAGCACACGCTCGTGTGGGCGGACGCCGAGCAGCGAAGCATCAAGATCGGCTACCGGCCCGTGCACAACTACACGCTGACCAACGAGGTCAGCTACATCGAGCCCAAGAAGCGCGAGTATTGAGCCGCGCTCCTGTTCTTTTCCGTCTCCGAGCTTGCTCATTGGCCAACCGGACCGGACCGCTGGTTCACAACGGCCCGGTCCGCATTTTGCATTCCACTAGCGCCGGAAGAAGATGTCGGCGCGCATTCCCGGCAGCAGCGGCCCGGAGCTGTCGATCTCGATGACCACCTCCATGACCTCGACGTCGGTTGCCCGGCGCGCACCGCGCGAGCCCATCCGCGGCAGGGCCAGCGACGGCGCCAGCTCGACCACCTTGCCCTCGAAGTCCCGGCCCGGATAGGCGTTGCTGCGCACGAACACGCTCTGCCCGAGCTTGATCTTGGACACGTCGTTCTCATCCACCTCGGCGCGGGCGCGCACGACCGTCATGTCGCCGATCACCGCCAGCGGCAGCTCCGGCGCCACCATCTCTCCGCCCTTGGCATTGAGCTGCAGCACGGTGCCGGCGATGGGCGCGCGAATGCGCGTCCGGTCGAGCATGATCTCGGCCAGCGTCACGTCGGCGCGGGCCGCGATCACGGCGGCCTCCAGGCGATTGGGCGCCGGCACGTTGCCCTTGGCCTGCGCGCCGGCGAAGGCCACGTGCTCCTGGCGCAGCCGATCGTTGGCATCGGCGAACCGGCGGCGGGCATCGGCCAGCACGCGGGGAGGGGCTTGCGCCTTGCGGTCGACCATGATGGCGTCGTCGAGCCCGAAGCGGGCGTTGGTGACGGCACGCTCGGCGACGAACACGGCATCCTCGGCCTTGCGCACGTCCTCGCGGCCGGCGGTGGCGGGCTGGGCGTCGCGCTCACGCTTGCGGGCGGCGGCCTCGGCCTCGGCGGCGACGAGACGGGCGCGCGCTTCCTTGTCGTCGAGGCGGATCAGCACCTCGCCTTCGGCCACCTTGTCGTTGATGTGCGCGGAGATCGCGGTCACGCGACCGGGGACGGCGGCGCCGATGCGGATCAGGCCGGAGCGCGGCTCGATGCGTCCGGGTGCTGCCGCTAGCCATGCTACCTGGCCCGTCGCGGGTGTCGGTGCGGCAGCGGCGGGCGCGGGCAGCGCGATCTTCGTCTGCACGGCGTTGCCCGGCGTGACGATGAGGGAAACGCTGAAACCGGCGAGTCCCACGGCGCCGAAGCCGGCAATCATGGCGAGCTTCCTGG
>DATEVP010000418.1:0-4190 GCA_035258465.1 Hyphomicrobiaceae bacterium | reverse complement strand
CGGCGGCTACGAGCTCGGCTTTCGTGGCGTGGTTCCCCAGCAGGGCCCCAACTACCAGGAGCAAGTGGGACTGCTCACCGTCACGCGCGGCGGAGCGCCCGTCACGGAGTTGGCGCCCGCCAAGCGCCTCTACGATGCGCCCCGCCAGTCCACCACCGAGGCCGCCATCCACGTCTCCTGGCGCGGCGACCTCTACGTGGTGCTCGGCGACCAGGTGAAGGAGGGCGGCGGTTGGGTCGTGCGGCTTTACTTCAATCCGCTGGTGCGGCTCATCTGGCTCGGCGCCATCGTCATGGCATTCGGCGGCGCGCTCTCCCTCTCCGATCGTCGCCTCCGCATCGGCGCCCCCCGCCGCGCGCGCCGCGCCCTCCCCTCGCCCGCGGAGTGATCGTCTGATGCTTGGACTCCACCGTATGCCGCGAACGGCTCCCTCCCCCCTCGTGGGGGAGGGCAGGGGAGGGGGGGATGGCAGAACAACGGCTGTAGGGATTCCACCCACCCCTAGCCCCTCCCCACAAGGGGGAGGGGGATCGGTCGGCGCCAAGCACAAAGTGCAACGTCATTCCCGCGAAGGCGGGAATCCAGGTCACGCGTCGGCTTGGGTGCGCTGTCGATTGTTGGCTGCGCTCGCCTCCATTGCTCTCGTGTTGGCACTCACACCCGTCCACGCCGTGCAGCCCGACGAGATCCTCAAGGATCCCGCGCTCGAGGCGCGCGCGCGCCATCTCTCACAAGTGTTGCGCTGCCTCGTCTGCCAGAACCAGTCGATCGACGATTCCAATGCCGAGCTGGCGCGCGACCTCCGGGTGATCGTGCGCGAGCGCATCGCCGCCGGCGACAGCGACGGCCAGGTGCTGGCGTTCGTCGAGAAGCGCTACGGCGAGTTCGTGCTGCTGCGCCCGCGGCTTCGGCCCCACACCATCCTGCTCTGGCTCGCGCCGCTGCTGCTCCTGCTCGGCGCAGCCGCCGTCCTCTTCCGCCGCGCCAGATGGCGTCCCGCCTCAGGGGGCGACGCGCGGGAACCAGCGGCGCTCACGCCGGACGAGCAGAAGCGGCTCGATGAGCTGCTGGCCCAAGGGGATCGGTGATCGAGGCGACCGGCTCAAGACCTGGCGCGCAGAGGCCTGCCCCGCTCTGCGCCGCCGCCCAGCCGCTTCAGGAGAGCGTGCGTCGCAAGGCCGGTCACGGGCAGCCCTTCCGCCTTCTCGTAGGCCTCGATGGCTGAGCGCAGTGCCGCGCCATAGGTGCCGTCGATGGCGCCGGAAAATATCTGCCGCTGGCGCAGCAGCGTCTGCAGCTCGCGCAGCTGCGCCGGCGTGCTCAGAATCGCCGCCTGCCGGAACGCGTCGAGCTTGCCCGCGAAGGCCGCCGCGCTCACCGCCGTGTTGGCCACCGTGTCAGCCTTCAGCCGCTTCGTCACCTGGCCGGCCTGCATCAAGACCTTCGACTGCACGTAGGTGCCGACATTGATGCCGATCACCTCCGGTCCCGCCGGCGTCTCGATCAGCAGCGGCGAGCCCGACGACGCCCCGCCCGTGTCGCAGGTGTGCAGGATCAGCGCCTCCGGCTCGGCGAAGTCCTGGGCGATCGTGCTCCAGTCGGCGGTCTCGAAGCTCTTGCCCACCGTGCACGGGCGCGAGTAGGCGAGCTTCCACGGCGTGAAGTCGCGATGATAGGAGATCTGGAATACGCGCCCCTCGGCCGCCGCGGCCAGGATCTGGTCGCCCGGCAGCGCCCGGACCGGCAGCACCCCTTTCGCACAGATGGGTCGGGCCAGCCGCACGAGCGCCCAGTCCTTGGTGGCGTCGATCGGCGGGCGCACGTTGAGGCGCGTGCTGCCCGACACGACATGCTGCGCGGATCCCCCGCTGCCATGGCCCGCGATGCGGGCGTAGTCGCGAACCGCGTCGTAGTTGCGGGCAAACCAGAAGTCGGGGAGCTGCGGCGGGCGCTCACCGGCCGTCCGGTAGAGGCAATGACCGGCGGTGGCGATGGTGTCTTTGGCGACGCAGAACGCTGTGCAGACCGTCCGCGCACGAAGATTGAAGAGCACCCCCATCTTCTCCTGCACGCCTTTCAGCTTTGCCGGCAAGGGGCCGCGGTCGTCGGTGCCGAACACGGCAATCGCATGCCGGAGCGAGCCGGCGGCGTTTCCGGCAGGCGCGGGAGACTGCCAGGCGGATGCCGGTCCAATTCCGCCGATGCAGGCCAGCAAAAGGATGAAAGTGAGCATATAGCCGCCCCAGCACCCGCGCCGTTCGCAGCTAGTCCCCTCACGCAGCATGCGCCTTTTCACCATCTTTCGAATCGGCTCCTCTCGGCGGCCATCCGCTTGGAAATGTTACCAAGTTTTAAGGTGATCGACATGGCATCGTAAGGGCATTGGGCCTATATCCACCAGGCAAACACCCGTGTCATTCATTCCTGAGGTCAAACGCATGGATCGCTCCGTCTCCCAGCATGGCGTGCGGTTTACCAGGCAGCGGCGCCTGGCGGTCGTGTCGGCGGCGGCCGCTGTCGCCGTGGTCGGCAGCGTCGTGATCGGCTTGCCACCCCATAGCGTGCAAGCACAGCTCAGGTCGCAGTCCGTCGGCCCCTCGTTTGCCGACATCGTCGAGCGCGTGAAACCGGCCGTTGTAAGTATTTCAGTCACCAACGGCGGCGGCCCCAAGCTCGCGCAGGGTCCAAAGGGTGGCACCCCCAGCCCCAAAGGCCTCAATCCGCGCGATTTCTTCCCCGACCTTCCCGACGACCATCCGCTCAACGAGTTCTTCAAGAACCTGCCGAAGGAATTCCGCGGCATGCCCAACCCGGGCGGGCCGCGGCCGCAGCTGGCGCAGGGCTCGGGCTTCGTCATCTCCGCCGATGGCTACGTGGTGACCAACAACCACGTCATCGACAACGCTTCCAAGATCCAGGTCAGCTTCGACAAGGACAACAAGTTCGAGGCCGAGCTGGTCGGCACCGATTCCCGCACGGACATCGCGCTGCTCAAGATCAAGAAGTCGCAGACGTTCCCGTTCGTGAAGTTTGCCGACAAGTCGCCGCGCGTCGGCGACTGGGTGATCGCGGTCGGCAACCCGTTCGGCCTCGGCGGCACCGTCACGGCCGGCATCGTCTCCGCGCAGGGCCGCGACATCGGCTCGGGCCCCTACGACTACATGCAGATCGACGCCGCCGTGAACCGCGGCAACTCGGGCGGGCCGACCTTCAACCTCGACGGCGAGGTGGTGGGCGTCAACACCGCCATCTACAGCCCGTCTGGCGGCAACGTCGGCATCGCCTTCGCCATCCCGGCCAAGACTGTCATCGAGGTGGTCGATCAGCTCAAGAGCTCGGGCTCGGTCAACCGCGGCTGGCTCGGCGTCAAGATCCAGAACGTGGATGAGGACACGGCCGCGAGCCTCGGCCTCGGCGAGGCCAAGGGCGCGCTCGTCAACGAGGTCACCGCGGGCGGACCTGCAGCCGAAGCCGGGCTGAAGAACGGCGATACCATCCTGTCGGTCAACGGCAACAAGGTCGCCGACAGCCGCGACCTCGCGCGCCAGATCGCCGGCTACGCCCCGAACACCAGGGTCGACGTGCGCGTCCTGCGCGGCCAGAAGGAGCAGTCCATTGCCGTGAAGCTCGGCAAGTTCCCCTCCGGCAAGGAGTTGGCCAAGGCGGAAAGCGGCTCCCCCCGGGCGGAGCCGAAGGCGACCGAGATGGATCAGCTGGGCCTGAGCGTGGCGCCCGGCAGCGGTCCCGACAAGGATAGCGTTACCATCACGCAGGTGGAGGGCGCCTCCGATGCCGCCCAGAAGGGCATCAAGTCGGGCGATGTGATCCTCGAAATCGGCGGACTGAGCGTGAAGACCCCCGAGGATGTCGCCAATGGCGTGAAGGAAGCGGCCAAGCTCGGGCGCAAGGCCGTCCTGATGCGCATCAAGTCCGGCGATCAGACACGGTTTGTCGCGGTGCAGCTGAAGAAAGGCTGAGCTTTTCTTTCGAAGTGTGCCCAATGGCGAGGCGGTCTGCTCCCAGCTGGACAGGTCGCCTCGCTTCGCGTTTGCTTACCTGCGTGGCCCCACGGGGCCAGGAGACCCTATGATCGCCCAGCGGCGACCGGCGGTGCTTTCGATGCGCGTGCTCGTGATCGAAGACGACCGAGAGACGGCCCAGTTCCTGCAAAGATCGCTGCGGGAAAGCGG
>DATEVP010000417.1:0-4284 GCA_035258465.1 Hyphomicrobiaceae bacterium | reverse complement strand
GTGGGCGATGATCTTGAGGTTGGGATACTTGTCGAGCGTCCTGGAGAACACCAGCCGCGCCATGGCGACGCTCGTCTCGTAGGGCCAGCCGAAGGTCCACCAGATCTCGTAGAGCGACTTCTTCTCGTCGAGGTAGTCGGGGACCTCCGCGCCGCGCGCCGGATGCAGCCAGATCGGCTTGCCGATCCTGTTCATGGCGGCGAAGAACGGCTCGAACTCGGGCCGGTCCAGCGGCTTGCCGCCGACGTTGGAGTAGATCTGCACGCCCAGCGCGCCGAGTTGCCCAATCGCACGCTCGGCTTCCGCGGCGCCGGCATCGGGGGCGGAGAGCGGCGCCTGCGCGACGAAGGCCGCAAACTGCCTGGGATGCTTGGCGACCAGCTCGGCCATGCCGTCGTTGCCGATCCTGGCGAGCTCGAGCGCGATCTTCGCGTCGCCCTTGGCCACCGTTTCCAAGGTCGGCATCGGCAGCGAGATGACCTGCGCGTAGTCGGGGAACTGGTCGATGATGCGCAGCCGCGTGTCGAGATCGTGGATCGACTGCACCGCCCGCGCGCGGCGGAACATGTCCTTGAGGCCCGTGCCGACCTCCTCCATCCGCTTGTAGTAGGCGGCCGGATAGAAATGCGTGAATGCATCGATGCGCATGGCGTTCCTCCGCGATCCTCGAGGCCGCTGTCGCCGGCGGCGCCGGGCCACCCTTACGCGACCGTCTTCCCAATTGCCCGGCTGCGGACGTAGTCGAAAGCCAGCATGCCGACCGACAGGGCTATGCCGATGGCGTTCACCCAGATGGCCGCGCCGAAGGCTTCCGGCGGCAGCACCACGGCGAGCGCCAGACTTGCGTAAATGGCGCGGCCCAGCCTGTCCAGCGGCGCCAGCGCGAAGCCGACCACGGCGGTGGTGCCGAGGAAGATGCCGAACAGAACCCGGGCGAGGTTGAGGAGGATGGCCGTGGCCGACGCATCCATGAGCAAGCTGGGCGTCAGCACGAACAGGAACGGGAGGACGAACGTGCTCCAGCCGACCAGGCAGGCCATCCAGCCCGTGGTCCAGCCGTCGGTGCGGGCGATGTTGGCGGCGGCATAGGCGGCAAACGCGACCGGCGGCGTGATCATGGAAAGAATGCCGTTGTACATGACGAACATGTGCGCGGCCATCGGCGTCACGCCGAGCTTGATCAGGGCGGGGGCGAGCAGCGTCGCGGTAAGAATATACACGCTGACGGTGGGCAGGCCGATGCCGAGCAGGAAGGCGAGGACGGCGATCAGCAACAGCAGGACAAAAATGTTGTCGCCCGAGAGCGCCACCAGCTGCAGCGTCATGCTGAACGCCAGGCCGGAGATGCTCATGACCCCGACCATGATGCCGGCGGCGGCGCCGATCAGGATGATGTCGAGCGAGACCCTGCCGGTGCCGATCACCGCCATCAGCATCTCGGCAATGCCGATGCGCCTGCCGCGGTAGCCGAAGATCAGCGCGAAGGCCATCAACAGCCCCGTGGCCACGATCGCCACCTTCTCCGGCGTCAGGCGGAAGACCTCCGGATAGATCAGCGCCGAGACGAGGAAGGCGATCGGCACGAGGAAGTGCCAGCCCGATCTGAACACCTCGCCGATGCGGGGCGCGTCATCGATCCTGGCGGCGCCGATCTTCTGCTTGGCCGCCTCCAGGTCGACGTGGAAGAAAAGGCAGGCGTAATAGAGGAGGGCCGGAATGGCCGCGGCGATGCACACCGTGCCGTAGGGGACCTGCAGGAACTCGGCCATGATGAAGGCCGAGGCGCCCATGACCGGCGGCATCAGCTGTCCGCCCGTGGACCCCACCGACTCGATGGCCGCGGCGCGGTGGGGCGTGAAGCCGGACCGGATCATGGTCGGGATGGTGATGATGCCGACCGCGAGAACGTTGCTCACCGCGCTGCCGGAGATCATGCCGAACAGCCCCGAGCCCACCACCGCGATTTTGGCGGAACCGCCGCGAAAGCGGCCCATCGCCGCCATGGCGATATCGGCGAAGAAGTCGGCGCCCCCCGTGCGGGCCAGCACCTGGCCCAGGATCGTGAACGGAATGACGACGAGGACGGCCACCTGCAGGATCGAGCTGATGATGCCGTTGATGTCGAGGCCCAGATAGACCAGCAGGCGCTCGGGCGCGACGGGGCGGGTCTGGAAGGCGCCGGAAAAGTGCGGGCTGATGAATATGTAGATGGCCATCGTAATGATGATGGCGACGAAGCCGAGGCCCGACACGCGCCGGCTCGCCTCCAGCACGAGCAGGATGAGGATGGCGCTGCCGATGATGCCCTCGACAGGCATCAGCGCGATCTCCTGCGTCAGCGTCTCGTAGCGAACCGTGATGTAGGCGCAGAGCAGGAGGGAGGCGGCGGCGGCACCCCAGTCGAACCAGCGTGCAAAGCGCGCCCGGCTGGCGACCAGCGTCCAGCCAAGGCTCACGCCCAAGCCGGCGAGCAGCACCAGCGGGACATCGGTCAGCGCCGCTCGATAGCGGAAGAGAATAAAGGCGCAGATGCCGATCGAGGCGAGGCTGCCGCCCCAATCGAGCTGGGAGGGCCGCCGTGCCGGCTCGGCGATGTAGGCAAGCGCCAGGCTGAGGCCCAGGCAAACCGTGAGCAGCTGCTCGGTATAGAAGGCCACATTGAAGATTTGCCGCGGGACGTCGAGCACCCACAGGACCACGGCGGCCACCAGCAGGCCCTGCAAGACGTTCGCGCACAGAAAAGTCGCCCTCGACGCGGTGGAGGCGAACTCCGCCGCGCCCGGGACGACCCGCTCCTCGCTCACTGCGCGGCCTTGGGCTGGAGGCCCTTGTCCTTGAAGTACTTCAGGGCGCCGGGGTGGTAGGGAAGGTCGTATTGCTTGTAGAGGTTGGCGGCCGAGAAGTCGCGCAGCGCCGGCTGCACCGCGACCAGGTCCGGCTTGTTGCTCTCCATCGTGTCGATCATCTTGTAGACGATGTCGTCGGCCACCTTGGCGTTGGTGAACAGCATGTTGTCGTAGCTGTAGACCTTCATCTTCTGCGCCACGCCGGTATACACCGGGCCCGGAGCGACCTCGCTCAAGTAGCCGTACTTGAAGAATTTCCGGCTTGCGGGCATGCCGGCCTCGGGGATCTCGAGCACGCGCAGGCCGCCGACCGTGGCATCGGCCTCGCGCACCTTGGCGCCGCCGAAGGCGAACATGAACACGTCCGCGTTGCCCGCCACGAAGTCGTCGGCGCCGCGCACGACGTTGGGCACCGGCACCGGCTTGACGTCGGCGGCGGTCAAGGACGCGGTGGCCAGCACGGCGTTGGTGATGGCGTCGATGGTGCGCATGGCGGAGTAGCCCACGGGCAGACGATGCCCCTTGATGTCGGCGATCGACTTCATGGCGCTGTCCTTGCGCACGAAGAAGGCAACGCGCAGCGGATGCACGCTGCCGACGAGGCGCAAGTCCGCCTGCTGGCCGGGGCCGGCACCTGTAACGTTGACAACCTCGGCGATGTTGGCGATGCCCAGATCGGCCTCGGCCCGACCGACCATCGGAATCAGCGTCGTCTCGCCGGCTGTGGGCTGCACCAGGACGTTGAGGCCACCCTTTTCCTTCAGCACCTTGGCAATGGCCGAGCCCGTCGTGTGATTGAGCGTGCCGGGCTGCATGGTGGCGATGCCGTAGGTCTGCGCCAGGGCGGCGCCATCGGCCAGAAGGAGCAGCGGCGCGAGGGGCGAAACGAGCGCGACCGCGCGAGCGATTGAAAGGAGACGGCGAAGCCTTTGGCGCACGATGGTCCTCCCTTTTACTTATAGTTTGATCCCATCATACTTCAGATTGCGGCGCGCGGGGAGACGTGACGCGCGCATGCACAGCGAGCCGGACTTGCAGTCGACAAGATTTGTTCGAGCGGGGTTTTCGCGACCGGAATACGGTACGCTATGGTCGATTTTTGTGTGACATGTCAGGCCACTCGCGGACGTTCCTCGTCTCGCGATTGTCGTCAGCCGAGCCCGCCTTGCCGCTCCAGAAAACGCGCCACGTCTGAGGCGCCCTCGCCCGTCTTCAGGTTGGTGAAAACGAACGGCCGCTCGCCGCGCATGCGCCGCGTGTCCCGTTCCATCACCTCGAGCGACGCGCCGACGTGGGGGGCGAGGTCGATCTTGTTGATCACCAGGAGATCGGAGCGGGTGATGCCGGGCCCGCCCTTCCTCGGGATCTTCTCGCCCTGCGCCACGTCGATGACGTAGATGGTGAGGTCGGCGAGCTCGGGGCTGAAGGTGGCGGCCAG
>DATEVP010000416.1:0-4457 GCA_035258465.1 Hyphomicrobiaceae bacterium | reverse complement strand
GGCCACACTGCCTCCAATAGGGTCGGTCGTCTGGGGACCAGGGGAAAGCAGCTTCATGACCGGGGGTCGGCGCTTGCCGGGCGACACCAATGACGGCGTCTTCCACCGGCCGGTTCTGCTGGCCGCCGTCTTCGCCATCCTGACCAGCGTGGTGCTCGTCGACCTCGTGCCGCGCCTCGCGCCCGGCCTGCTGCGGTTCGAGTACACCATGGCGGATGTGCGCACATCGATGCTCTCCGACCAGCTGCCGAGCCAGCATCCGCACGTGGCCGTCGTCGGCATCACCGACCAGACGCTGAGCGACTACAAGATACGCCTGCCGATCGACCGCGCCTTGCTGTCGCGGCTGATCGAGGCCGTGGATGCGGCCGGCGCCAAGGCCATCGGTATCGACCTGTTGTTCTATCGAACCGTGCCCGCCGACAACGACGAGATGCTCATCAATGCCTTGAAGGCAGCCAGGGCCAAAGTGGTCCTTGCCGCCGCCGACGAGCGCCTCGGCCTCAGTCAGCCGCAAATCGACAAGCAGCTCGAGTTCTTTGCCCGGACGGGGCGTCCGGCGGGCTACGCCAATCTTGCGACCGAGCGGGATTGGGTCGTGCGGTTCAAGGCCCTGCCGGCACCGGGCAGCCGTTATCCCAAGAGCTTTGCGCGCATGCTGGTGGAAGCCGGCGGCTATGCGCCCGCCGACGACAGCCGTCGCATCGCCTGGCTGCGCGACCCGCGCGATGGCTCCGATGCCTTCCTCAACATCCCGGCGGACGCACTCCTCGGGCCGGCCGACGATCCGGGAGTCAAAGCGGCCCGGGCTGGCCTCAAGGACAAGATCGTGATCATCGGCGGCCTGTTGCCCGACCTGGACCAGCACCTGACGCCGCTCACGTCGCAAACGCTGCAGCGAATGGCCGGCGCCATCATCCACGCGCACATTGCCGCGGAGCTGATCGACGGCCGCAAGATCTACCAGCTCGAGGTCAACTCGCTGGTGCTGCGCCTGGGCCTGGCGGGCCTTGCCGCCTTCGGCTTCCTCATCGGCTGGGTCTACCGCCTGAAGCGGCAAGGCATCCTGCTGAGCAGCCTTGCCACCGTGGTGATTATCTCCATTGACACAATTGCGTTCTGGCAATCACGTATCATTTTGCCCATCGTTCTCGCCCTGATGGCGTGGTTCATGGGCGAGTTCACCGGGCATTGGCTGGGGAAGTGGCTGGGCCACCGCCCCGATCGAACGAGGTGGTTCGTCAAATGAAGACCAGGTCCTCACTTTGTGGCGTCCTCGGGCTCCTGGCGGCTGTCGCCGTCTTGTTTGCAGGTGCGCCGCCGGCGCGTGCCGACCTCTACGTGATCGAGTCGACCGTGCCCAATATCAAGCCGCGCAGCCGGCTGCTGGCCGACGACAAGCTCGATATTCCCGCCGGCGGATCGATCCGCGCGGTGCTCCCGGACGGCAAGACGCACACCATCAAGGGCCCCTACAGCGGACCCGTCGGCGACCTCGACAAGGGGCTGGCGCGCAACGAGGGCGTGCTCGGCTGGTTGCGCAACATTCTGGCCACGGGCGGCAGCACGGAAGCGACGCCGGGCGCCACGCGCAGCATCGGACGCGACGCCGCCAAGCCCCGCACGGGCTTCTCCTGGACCATCGTGCCGGTGACGTTGGAGGGCAACCATAGCATATGCGTCCAGAAGGGCGCCAAGCTGCAGCTGGCGCGTGCGCCCTCGGTGCGCGCCGACCGCGTCACCGTCGTCGAAGCGGCGAGCTCGGAGCGCGGCGAGGCGCAATGGGAGCCCGGCAGCGACACCGCGGCGTGGCCGGCCGGGCTCGCGGTGCGTGCCGATGCGACCTACTATTTTCAGATGCCGGATAGGCCGCGGCGGCAGGTGACGTTGCGCCTGGTGGACCAGCTGCCGGCCGATGCCGATGTCCTGACCGAGCTCTATAAGCTCGGCTGCAAGAACCAGTTCGAAGCCTGGGTGCACAGCAGGCTCGCGTCCAAATAGCGCGCTCGCGGTCGCCCGGCACAATGGGCGGCCGCGCCTAACATTTCGGCAGCTATTTCGACGAGGTGAACAGCTCCGGCTCGACCAGGCGTTTGGCGTCGAGCAGGCCCGGCCCGCAGGGCTTGGAGCAGGCCCTGTCCGGCCGCTTGGCAACGGAGCGCGTCAGCAGCGCCGCGATCTCGTCGGGCTTGCCGCGCAGCTCCGGCTTGGCCGTCAGCGCCAGCGCGATCGCCGCCGTGACGTGCGGCGCCGCCATCGATGTGCCCTCGTAGGCCGCGACGCCGGCCGGGTGCTCCTTGCTCGGCGCGACCAGGCTCCAGACGCCGTCGGGCCTGTTGTCCTGGTCGTCGTCGCGGCGCAGGTCGCCGCCCGGTGCCATGATGGTGACGTTGCCGAAGTTGGAGTAGGGCGTCAGGTGTCCGCGCTGGTCGGCGGCGGCAACCGAGATCACGCCCGGGCATCCGGACGGCGTCACGCCCTTGATATCGACGCCCTCGTTGCCGGCTGCCGCCACGACCGTCGTTCCGGCCTTGCGCGCCGCATCGATGGCCTCGAGCAGAGCGCCCACAAATTGTGGCTTGCACTCGAGCCGGATGCCGAGGCTCAAGTTGATGATGTCGGCCTTGCGCTCGTTCCTGGGCACGTCGGGGACATCGAGACCCGCCGACCACCGGATCGCCGCCGCCAGGTCCTCGATCGTTCCCCCGCAGCGCCCCAGCGCCCGAACGGGCAGCACCGATACCTGCCAGTTCACCCCGGCGATGCCGACCTCGTTGTTGGTGCCCGCGGCGCCGACCGTGCCGGAGACGTGCGAGCCGTGCCATGAGGCGCTCGGCAGCCGCGGCGGGCACGCATCGCCTCGGTCCGTTGGATCGGCATTCCGCCCCGTGGCGGCGCTATCCCCCTTCCGGGTCGGGTCGCTGATGAAATCGTAGCCCTTCAGCACATTGCCCGAGCCCTTGATGTCGGGATGATCGGGCAGCATGCCGGTGTCGATGACGGCAACCACGATGGCCCTGTCGCCTTTGGCCTTGGGCCACGCCCCCATCGCGTTCATGCCGACGGGTGGCTCGAGATAGTGCCAAAGCAGACCGCTGCGGAACACCGGGTCGTTGGGCTCGCTCGGCATGGCGCGGCTGATCTGCACGCGCGTGTCGGGCGGCAGGTCTTCCAGGTAGACCGGGTCCATGATCCGGTCGCGCTGCAATTGCAGGACCCAGTTGGGGTGCGCGTATTCCACGTCCGGCTTCTGGGCGAGGAGCCGTGCGTATTCCTGGAGGGCCTCCAGCTCCGCGCCTTCGGCGAGCTTTATGCCCGACCGCGACCGGAAATCGAAGTTGATCTTGGCCGATTTGTCGCTGAGGCGCTCGATCCCGACGGAGGAGGACCTTGCCCCTCGTGCAGCAAGTCCGCCGGATTGCTCGGCTTGCTTGAGCTCGTTGACCGTCTTGTCGAGATCCTGGGCGGACTTGAAGCCGACGATCAGCTGGCCGGGCACGAAATCGGGCGCCGGCGGCTGCTGCGCGGCCAGGGGAAGTACGAATGCGCCGAGGAAGACCGCGGCGAGGCCGCCCGTGGAAAGTTTCGGCTTGCGAAGCATGGTGTCGCTCCCGATCCGCTAGAGCTCTTGGGCCAAGGTCGAGACGGCGAGGTCGCTGCCCTAGCACCTCGCATCGTCGGTGCCGGCGGGCGGCAGAGGATAGCAAGACCGTTGGGCAGCGCGACCACTAAAATATCGACCAAGGATCAGCATCTTAAGCGCCATTGTGGCGAGGTGAGGAGGATTAGCGCCCATCAATTTCTGCTGATCGCCAGGCGATCTGCAGGTTTTCATGGCGTGCCATCGCCCTGTTGCCACATACTCGAAGCCCGTTTTCACGCAAGGCCAATCGAATGACACCGCTTCGAATCGGCGGATACCAGGCCGAGACCTCCATCCTGACGCGGGCCGTCCGCCACCTTGCGGCGATCCTCGCCGGTGCTCCCGGGCCGCCCTGGCAGGTCGAGGTGATCCGCGACGTGACCGAGCGGGGCTTTCGCGCGGCCGATCTCCTGGCCATGGTGGAAGAGGGCACGATGGAGGTCTGCTATTTCGCCTCGAGCTATCTCGCCGGCCGGGTCGCCGCACTCGGGCATTTCGATGCGCCCTTCGGCGTCATCGACCGCGCACGCATCTACGCCGAGCTAGACGGGACCCTTGGCGCTCGTCTCGCCGGCGACGTGGCGAGCCACACCGGCTATCGCGTGCTCGGCTACTGGGACAACGGCTTTCGCCACATCTCCAACCGGCTGCGGCCGATCCGGCATCCCCGCGATTGCCGCGGCATGCGCATCCGCACGCTCGACAATGCCGTCTATCGCCAGGCGCTCGCCGCCATGGGCTTTGAACCCCTCACCATCGACGTGAAGGACCTGGTGGGCGCGGTCGAGCGCCACGAGGTCGACGCGCAGGAAAA
>DATEVP010000415.1:0-40659 GCA_035258465.1 Hyphomicrobiaceae bacterium | reverse complement strand
AGCCCCTCCCCGTCATCATGCCGAAGGCGTGTCTTCGACACGACGGGAGGGGAATCCGTCGCGCTCGGCTCGCGCGTTACGTTCCACTGGCCCCGACCATCAGCGGCGGGCGCCGGCGAGGAAATCGCCGACGCGTTTCTGCGTCTCCTCGGTCGCCAGCAGGCGGCCGGTCCATTCCGTTTCGGCGGCGAAGCCGTTGCGCTCGGGATCGCGCGCCAGGCGAATGCAAACCTTGCAGGCCGCCAGCGACAGCGGATGCAGGCTCGCGACGCGTTGCGCGATCTTCCGCGCCTCGGCCTCGAGCTCAGAACGCGGCACCGCCCACTGCACCATGCCGAGCTCGCGCGCGGTTTTGCCGTCGACAGGCTCGGCCGTGAGGATGATGCGCGCCGCCACCGCCGGGCCGGCGATCCAGGTGAGCCGCTGCGTGCCGCCGCCGCCCGGCAGCAGACCGAGCCCAGGCTCGGGCAGGCCCAGCTTGGCCTCGTTGGCGGCGATCCTCAAGTCGCAGCCCAGCGTCAGCTCGTAGCCCCCGCCCATGGCCGCGCCGCCGATCTCGGCGAGGCTCACCTGCGGCAAATCGGAGATGCGCTGGATCAGCTCCTGGAACGGCCGCGTGGCTTTCGCCGCCGCGTCCATCTTGTCGGGCGCGGCAAAGCGCGTGGAAATTTCCGCCAGATCAGCGCCGGCGGAGAACACCTTGAGCGCGCTCCTGATGTGCAGCACGCTCCAGTCGCTGCGCTTGCCCAGCCCATCCAGGATGCCGTGGAACCCCGTGAACATCTCGCCATTGAAGGCATTCACCGGCGCCCGGTTGAGCGTCGCCGTGGCGATCCGGTCGGCAACGGTGAGGCTGATCAGCTCGCTCATCATGTGTCCTTGGTGGAGCTACGGGGTCAGACCCTAGATACGCGACCCGTCCTCGATCACCGGCGGAGCATAAGGGTCTGACCCCATGTCTCCAAGGGTCTGACCCCATGCCTCACACCAAACTGCGGCTGATGACCAGGCGCTGGATGTCGTTGGTGCCCTCGTAGATCTTGGCGCCGCGCACGCCGCGGCAGATGCGCTCCACGCCGAAGTCCTGGATGTAGCCGGCGCCGCCGAGCGTCTGCAGCGCGTCGGAGCAGATCCTCTCCGCCGCCTCGGAGGCGAACAGCTTGGCCATGGAGGCTTCGGTCAGGCATTGCTGCCTTGCGTCTTTGAGGGCCGCCGCGTGCAGGGTCAGCTGATGCGCGGCCTCGAGGCTGGTGGCCATGTCCGCCAGCCGGAACGATACGGCCTGGTGCTCGAAGATCGCTTTGCCGAAGGCGCGGCGCTCGTGCGCATAGCGCACGGCGATCTCGAGCGCGGCACGCGCCATGCCGACGCATTGCGAGGCGATGCCGATGCGCCCCCCTTCGAGGTTGGCGAGCGCGATGCGATAGCCCTGGCCCTCCTCGCCAAGACGGTCCTCGGCGCCAACCACCACATCGTCGAGGCGGATCTCGCAGGTGTCGGAGGCGTTCTGCCCCATCTTCTTCTCGATCCGCGCCACCTGGTAGCCCGGCGCCTTGGTGTCGACGAGGAAGGCCGAGATGCCGCGCTTGCCGGCGTCCGGATCGGTGACGGCGATGACAAGGGTAACGTCCGCCGTAGCACCGCTGGTGATGAACTGCTTGGTGCCCGACAGCACGTAGCTGTCGCCCTTGCGCGTCGCCCGCGTGCGGATGGAGGCCGCGTCCGAGCCCCCTTGCGGCTCGGTCAGGGCGAAGGCGGCGAACTTGGTGCCGGTTGCCAGGTCGCGCACCCAGCGCTCCTTCTGGGCCTCGGTGCCGTAGTTGAGGATCGGCATGACGCCGACCGAGTTGTGGCCGCTCACCACGGTGGCGAGCGCCCCGTCGCCGGCCGCGATCTCCTGCAGTGCGAGGCTGTAGGCGACGTTGTCCGCGCCGGCACCGCCCCATTCGACCGGCACCGTCATGCCCATGAAGCCCAGCGCACCCATCTCGGCGATGATCTCACGGGGAAACCGCGCCTCCTCTTCCCATCTGGCCGAGTTCGGCGCCAGCCGCTCCTGCGCGAACTTGCGGGCGCTCTGCCGGATCATCTGCTGCTCTTCGCTGAGGATCATCGCAACCTCGTGTGGGGGAGCTACGGAGTGATGGGGTCAGACCCTAGGCACGCGACCCGTCCTCGCTCACCGGCGAAGCATAAGGGTCTGACCCCATGTCTCCAAGGGTCTGACCCCATTCCTCCGAGGGTCAGACACCCGCAATTTGCCGATTGCGGCTGCCCCCGCGATGCGCTGGAGTGGGCCCTCGGATCGGCCAGCAAACGGCAGGGAGCCTCCCCCATGAGCACCAACTTCACCGACCTCCTCTACAAGGAAGAGAAGGGCGTCGCCACCATCACCATCAACCGACCCAAGGTGCTCAACGCCTTCAGCGCGCACACGGTAGAGGAGCTGATCCAGGCCTTCCTCGAGGCCGGCTGGAACAAGGCCATCGGCGTCATCGTGCTGACCGGCATCGGCGACCGCGCCTTCTCGACCGGCGGCGACCAGTCGGGCCACGTCGGCAGCTACGAGGGGCGCGGCACCAACGGCATGCCGATCGAGGAGCTGCAGTCGCTGATCCGCGACGTGCCCAAGCCCGTCATCGCGCGGGTACAGGGCTACGCCATCGGCGGCGGTAACGTGCTGGCCACTATCTGCGATCTCACCATCGCCTCCGACAAGGCCATTTTCGGCCAGGTCGGCCCGCGCATGGGCTCGGTCGATCCGGGCTTCGGCACCGCCTATCTCGCCCGCGTGGTCGGCGAGAAGAAGGCGCGCGAGATCTGGTACCTGTGCCGGCGCTACAGCGCGCAGGAGGCGCTCGCCATGGGCCTGTGCAACGTGGTTGTCCCCCACGATCAGCTCGACGCCGAGGTCGCCAAGTGGTGCGAGGAGCTGATGGAGAAGAGCCCGACGGCCCTCGCCATCGCCAAGCGCTCGTTCAACGCCGACAGCGAGAACATCCGCGGCATCGGTGCGCTCGGCATGCAGGCGCTGGCGCTCTACTACCAGACGGAGGAATCGAAAGAAGGCGCCGCGGCCTTCCGCGAGAAGCGCAAGGCCGACTTCCGCTCAAAACTGAAGTGAAGCGGCGGCAAGGCGGGGCTGCATCCGGCGCTCCCCGGTGGGCTCGGGCTCAGCGTGCTGGCGGTCTTCTGCATTGCCGGCCTCTCCCCAGGGACTCTCGCACCCTTGGCCGAAGTTCCTGTTGATGAGGGTCCTGCAACAGAGGCATTTCGCATCATGTCGACAATGACGCGCGTGCGAGAGTGGCGAGGACCCGCCATCCTGAGCTTCGGTTTCAGGCCGTTCTTCCTGTTCGGCGCCCTGCATGCTGCGGTCGCCATCCTGCTCTGGGTGCCCTGGTTCCTGGGATTGATTGCTATTCCCGGCCTGTTGCCGCCGATCGCCTGGCACGCACATTCGTTGATGTTCGGCTATGTCCCGGCCGTTATCGCCGGTTTCCTGCTCACGGCCGTGCCGAACTGGACCGGTCGTCTTCCCGTAGTCGGCTGGCCGCTGGGCGGGCTGTTCTCCCTTTGGCTGGCCGGCCGGATTGCCATGATGATATCGGCCCGCCTCGGCCCTTCGATCACGGCCCTCGTCGACCTCTCGTTCCTCTTCGTCCTCACGGGTCTCGTGGCGCGCGAGATCGTGTCGGCGCGCAATTGGCGCAATCTGAAAGTGCTTCTGGTGGTCGCTGTCCTGCTTGTCGCGCAAGGTCTGTTCCACTGGGAGGTGGATCGCTTCGGTCGGGCCGAGGTCTCCGACCGGCTGGCCATCGGCGCGATCCTCACGCTCATCACCCTCGTCGGCGGCCGCATCGTTCCGAGCTTCACATCGAACTGGCTCAAGCGGGTCAATCCGGGCCTGCTGCCGCGGCCTCCCGGCGTGTTCGACGGCGTTGTCATGACGTTCAGCATCGCGGCGCTCGCTGTCTGGATCGCTCAGGTGCCCCTTGCCCCTCCAGGATGGCTCTGCGGCGGGCTTCTTGTGCTCGCCGGGCTGCTCCATATGGCCAGGCAGGCGCGATGGGCGCCGCATCGCACATTGCGCGAGCCGTTGGTGGCAATCCTCCATGCAGCTTACTTCTTTGTCGGCGTTGGATTCCTCTTGGCAGGGATGGCCGAGCTTTCGCCTGTCCGCATCGCCTCGAGCGCCGGCATCCACGCGTGGACCACAGGTGCGATCGGCACCATGACGCTGGCCGTGATGACGCGGGCAAGCCTCGGCCATAGCGGCCGTCCGCTGACCGCCGGTCCCATGACGGTCATCATCTACGCGGCGATCGTTGCAGCAGCTATCCTCAGAATCGCGTCGGCACTCGCCCCCGAGCTGACACTGCTGCTGCTTCCGGCCGCCGCAGTTGCCTGGATCGTGGCCTTCCTGGTCTTTGTCGCGGCCTACGGGCCAATGCTCGCAAAGCGGCACGCGGTGCCGGCAGGGCAGTGACGACCTGCGCGCGGCTAACCACGTCAATCGATCGTCGCTGCAGGAAGCGACCGGGCAATACATGCATCGGCAAATTGCCGAACGGCGCACAAGGGCATGCGTAAGCGGGCCAACGCCATCCTCCAGCACCGAATCTTGGTTGGCGTCTGGCGAACGGGCAACAGTTAACCGAAGTCAAGGCGCCGGGACGGATCAACGTCTGTTATCGATTCAGAATCCGACTCGCCGATTCGGCAGTGCAGGTGTCCCCTACGCGCTAGATTGGCGCATGCATGGCGGAAATGATCATGGACAAGGGGAGCCGCTTGCTTCGGTTCGGCCCTCGCCGGATCGAGAAGGATGATCTCCTGGCCTTCGCGGCTGTGTTTGACCCGCAGCCTGTCCATCTCGATGAGCATGCAGCCCGCGCAACTCCGTTGCACGGGCTTGCGGCGTCCGGATGGCACACGTGCGCTCTGATCACGCGCGCGCTCGAGGAGGCGTTGGCGGGCGAAGACGGATACCTGGGCATGACGGGTGTCGATGAGCTCCGGTGGTTGAGGCCGGTGCGACCTGACGATGAGCTCTGTGGCGAAGTGAAATGGGGCGCTTTTGCGCAATGTCTCTGCCAGCCGGCATTGCAGCGACGGCCAGCATGGGTCGAAGCTCGCAACGAGTTGGGTGAGATCGTATTGCGTTGGTCTTGCCACATGCTGTTCGGTCGCTCGGCACAGAAGCAGAAGGGCGTCGTGCACACAGTGGCGCCCTCGTGCGAAATGCGTCGCGCAAGATCGGCCAGAGCGGCTCCCCGGCTGGGCGACCATTTCATCAAGTACTTCGAGGATGTCGTGCGCGGAGATGCCATAGTGCTGGGCAGCCATCTGTTCGACTGCTCCGATGTGGCGATGTTCGAGGGTATTCTCACCGGTGCGAGGACGCGCGTCGATCGTCGCGTTGCTCGCCGGAAGATGCAGGTGAGCGGGTGGCACGTGGGCGCTGCTTGGATGCGTCTGATCGTGGAGTACTATGAGCGCCGCGCGAAAGAGCTCGCAGCCGCTGGAGGTTCGGTGCCGATACTTGGACCCGCTACCGGCTTGAGATGGGTGCGATGGCCCGCTCCGGTGTCGATAGGAGACCGCATCACGTTCACCGGCTGGGTAGAGCACAAGGTGAATGCTGCGAGCCATGGTCGATGGGGGTTGCTTGTTGCCGGAGGCGAGGGGCGGAACGAGCGTGGCGAGGTGGTCGTTTCGTTCTATCCGCAATTCCTGCTCGAGCGGCGGCCGGTCGATCGGCTTTCCCCGCCATGCGAAGGCAGCGTTGGGTTGGGTTCCGGCCGTTGACCCCATTGAATTGACCTCGGTCAAGGCACCCTGGCGTCATGTGCCGGCATATTGGGCCGTGGTGCAGCATTGATGGAAAACGTGCTGGACCATGGGTGGGAGGACAATGACGCGCCTGAGAGCAGGTCGAGCCGGGGCAACCGCAGCAGTGCTCGCGGCCGCGGTGCTGGCAATGGCTTTTGGCTGGGGCCCGCTGACCACGGCTCCGACGGCGAGAGGCGCCGTCACGCTCGTCTATGTCGGTGCGGAGGATTGCGCGCCATGTCGCTCTTGGCAAAACGTGGACGGCGCGAAGTTTCGCGCCTCGCCTGAATTTGCGCCCATCATCTACCGCGAGGTGAAATCCCCGACCGCGCGGGACCTTCTCAGTGACGACTATTGGCCCGATGACCTGCGCGGCCATCGTGACCGTCTCGGCCGGGGTGCAGGTGTGCCGTTGTGGCTTGTCATTGCGGATGACGAGATCATCGAGCGAGCCTTTGGCGCCAGCCAGTGGCACAGCACCGTGCTGCCCAAAATAAAGTCGCTGCTGCGCTGAGCAGCCCGTGAAGAACTGGTGACAGGTCGATGGATTCCCACTTGCTGCACCACTTGGATCGGCGAATCCCGCGCTACACGAGCTACCCAACGGCGGTGCAATTTGGCCCCGAGGTCAACCAGGCAACCTACCAAGCATGGCTCGCATCGCTTCCGGCCGAACAGCCGATATCGATTTACCTTCACATACCCTTCTGCGCCGAGCTGTGCCTCTACTGCGGGTGCCACACGACGGTTGCGCGCCGCTACGGTCCGGTGGCGGCCTACGTCGACCTTCTCGAGCGCGAAATCGCTCTCGTAGGGCGGCACCTGGGCGTCCGCCGGACCGCGGTTCACATCCATTGGGGCGGCGGCACCCCGACGATGGTCTCGCCGCCCGATTTCCAAAGGATCATGCGGGCACTGCGGGCCATCGCCGTCATCAAGACCGGCTGCGAGATGGCGATCGAGATCGACCCGCGCACGCTGCAACGGCAACTGGTTCCGGTGATGGCCGAGGCCGGCGTCACGCGTGCAAGCCTGGGCGTGCAGGACTTCGAAGAGCGCGTGCAGCGAGCGGTTGGTCGTTTGCAGAGCTTCGAACAGACCGCGCGGGCCGCAGACTGGCTACGCCATGCGGGCATCGCCAGCATCAATCTCGATCTCATGTACGGCTTGCCGTACCAGACTGTCGCGAGCGTTGCCGCCACCGCCCGGCGAGTGCTGGCGCTCGATCCGGATCGTATTGCGCTTTTCGGGTACGCGCACGTGCCCTGGATGAAAAAGCACCAGAAGCTGTTGCCGGCGCATGCGCTGCCGGGCACGGTCGAACGGCTGGCGCAAAGTCGCGCCGTGGCCGCCGTCCTCGAGGACGCCGGCTATCGCGCGATCGGACTGGATCACTTCGCCAAGCCCGACGATCTGCTCATCCGCCGACAGCAGGAGAAGAGGCTGCATCGGAATTTCCAGGGCTATACGACGGACGAGGCTTCGGCGCTGATCGGCTTCGGCACCTCGGCGATCGGCATGTTGCCACAGGGCTACGTGCAGAACGCAACCAGCACGGTGGCCTACCGCGAGGCGATTGCAGCAGGTCTTCTTGCAACCGCTCGCGGCCGAGCGCTCACCGACGACGATCGGTTGCGCCGCGAGATCATTGAGCGACTCATGTGCGATCTAGAGGTGGACCTTGCCGAGATCGCGGCGGCGCGACACAAATGCGTCGACGACTTCTCCGCGGAACTGGCCAATCTGGCTCCGCTTGCGAAGCACGGGTTGGTTCACGTTTCCGGTGGGACCATAACCGTTGCGGAGCAAGCTCGGCCGTTCGTGCGCAACATATGCGCCGTTTTCGATGCTTATCTTTCTGCTGGAGAAACGCGCTTCTCGCGGGCGCTGTGACTGCTGCTGTCAATTGCCGCAGAATACCGGCTTTCGCTTGTTGACGAACGCTTCATAGGCGCGCTCGTAGTCCTTGGTCTGCATGCATATGGCTTGCGCCTGTGCCTCGGCTTCGATGGACTCATCGATACCCAAGCTCCACTCCTGGTGGATGCAGCGTTTGGTCATGGCGTGGGCGAATGTCGGCCCGTCCGCGAGCGTCTTGGCCATTGCCTGCGCCTCGTTGAGCAGGGCGCCTGGCTCGCTCAGTCTGTTGAAGAATCCCCATCGCTCGGCCTCGCTGCCGTCCATGGCCCGGCCGGTATACAGCAACTCGGCGGCACGCCCGGCTCCGATGATTCTCGGCAGCATGTTGCATGCGCCCATGTCGGCGCCGGCGAGCCCGACGCGCACGAACAGAAAGGCGATTCTGCTCCGCGCCGTGCCGTAACGCAGATCCGAGGCCATGGCCAGGATTGCCCCGGCTCCGGCACAGATGCCGTCGATTGCAGCCACGATCGGCTGCGGACAGGCGCGCATGGCCTTGACGAGATCGCCCGTCATGCGCGTGAACGCGAGCAGACCGTGCATGTCGCCCTTGCGCTGCAGGTCGACGAGGGGACCGATGATCTCGTGCACGTCGCCGCCGGAGCAGAAGTTTTCACCGGCACCGGTTATCACCACGCCCTTGATATCGTCGGCATAGACGAGATCACGGAATGTGTCGCGCAACTCGGCGTAGGATTCCAGTGTCAGCGGGTTCTTTCGCTCGGGGCGGTTGAGCGTCAATGTGGCGACCTTGCCGTCGAGCTGCCAGAGAAAATGCCGCGGCTCGAAGCGTGTGAAATCGACACGAGCGGGATGGAACCGTCGAGAAGTCGCCTCGAGGCGAGGGCTTCCTGTTTCAGCAGTCGTCGTCATCATCGTCTCCTTCAGCCGGCAAAAGTGAGCCCGCCGCTGACGCTCAACACCTGACCGGTGACGTAGTCCGAGCGTGGGCTCGCGAAGAACAAGATTGCATCTGCGATTTCCTGCGGCTTGGCGAGCCGGCGGAACGGGATGGCGCGGACAAAGGCTTCCTTGAGCTTGTCCGGCCGCGACTGCAGCATCGGCGTGTCGGTGGGCCCGGGGCAGACGCAAGAGGCGCCGGGCATCTCGCCGCGCGGCGCAAGCTCGCGTTGCGCAAAGTCGCGCGCCATGTCCCGGATTCGCTCCTGTTCCTGCGTGAGAAGCATGACGCCTACTCTGCCGCCTGTTGCCGTTTGCTTTCACGGGCCTTCATCAGCTCGCGCGCGATGATGATCTTTTGCACCTCGGTTGCGCCCTCGTAGATGCGCAACGCCCGGATCTCGCGGTAGAGCGCCTCGACCTTGACCCCGACGCGCACCCCATGCCCGCCGAACAGCTGCACGGCGCGATCGATGACCCGTTGTGCCATTTCGGTGGCAAACGCCTTGGCCGCGGACGATTCGCGGGTGATGCGTGCGGCGCCTCGATCCTTGCTCCAAGCTGCCCGGTAGACCAGCAGCGCCGCGGCATCGATGTCGACCGCGCTGTCGGCGAGGGCGGCCTGCGTCAATTGCATGTCGGCGAGCGGCGCGCCGAACAGCTTGCGCGTCGCTGCCCGCTCGAGCGCTTCGTCGAGAGCTCGGCGGGCGAGACCAAGCGCAGCGGCGGCCACGGTCGATCGGAAGATATCGAGCGTGGCCATCGCCACCCTGAATCCCTCGCCGGGGCCGCCGAGACGATTGGCCACCGGTACCCGGCAGCCGGCAAAGCGCAGCGTCGCCAGCGGGTGTGGAGCGATGAGATCTATCCGCCCGGCAATCGACAGCCCGGGCGCATCGGCATCGACAACATAGGCGGACAATCCTTTGGTGCCTGGCGCCTCGCCGGATCGCGCAAACACCACATAGTGGTCGGCGATCCCGCCATTGGAGATCCACGTCTTGATGCCATCGAGGCGAACGTGTGCCGGCCCGTCCTTCGTGGCCGTGGTCGCGAGCGCGCTCACGTCCGACCCGGCTTCCGGCTCGGAGAGCGCGAATGCGGCAATGTGGCGGCCCTCCCGGACCGCCGGCAAATACTTCGCCTTCAGCTCGTCGGTGCCGAACAGCGAGATCGAGCCTGTGCCCAGACCCTGCATCGCAAAGGCGAAGTCCGCGAGACTGTCATTCCATGCGAGGATCTCGCGCGCGAGACACAGGGTGCGTACGTCGAGTTTCTCCGACAGGCCCCCTTGCGCCGCTGGCACGACGGCCCTGAGCCAACCCGCTTCCCCGAGCGCGCGCACGAGGGAGCGGCAGGAGCCATCCACGTCCGCGTGATCGATGTGCGGCGCGACCTCCCGTTTCGCCCAATCGGCAAGGTCGGCCGCAAAGCGGCGATGCGGCGCTTCGAAGAACGGCCAATCGAGATGCGAGAGATCAAGCATCGGATTCCTCCGCCGGTCCGGCCAGGCGTGCCGGACTTGCCGCGCTCCGCAGCATGAAACGCTGGAGCTTTCCGGTTGCCGTCTTGGGCAGGCTGTCCACGAACTCGATCCAACGCGGATATTTCCACGGACCGATCGTGCGCTTCACATGCACCTTGAGCTCTTCATGCAGGGCTCGATTTGGGACATTGCCGAGGCGCTCCTTGAGCACGACAAAAGCTCTCGGCTTGGTCAGGCCGTTGTCGTCCTCAGCGGGCACGACGGCTGCTTCGAGCACGAGCGGATGCGCGATCAGGGCTTCTTCGACCTCGAATGGCGACACCCAGATGCCGCTCACCTTGAACATGTCGTCGGTGCGGCCGCAGTAGAGGTAGACGCCGTCGGGCCGGCGCAAGTACTTGTCGCCTGTGCGCGTCCATTCACCTTCGAAGGTGCGGCGCGACCTCTCGCGCTGGTTCCAATACCCGGCCGCCGAGGTTTCGCCGCGTACCAGCAGCTCGCCGATTTCGTTGTCGTCAACCTCGCGCCCAGCTTCATCGACCAATCTGACGTGATAGCCCTCTACCGGCACACCGGCTGTGCCGTACTCGACCGCGTTCGGAAGGTTTGTCAGGAAGAGATGCCCCATTTCGGTCGAACCGACGCCGTTGACGATATCGAGGTCGAAGCGCGCCTTCCAGGCTTCGCCGACATGCGCCGGAAGTGGCTCGCCGGCTGAGAAGCACAGACGGAGCCGACTGGAGCCGTTCTGCGGCGTACACTCGGGATCGGCGAGAATGGCCGCATAGAGCGTGGGGACGGCATAGAACATCGTCGGCTGATAGCCGCGCAACGTCTCGAAAACGGTCTGTGGCGTGGGCCGCTCGGGGTAGAACACCGACGTGGCCCCTACCGACATCGGACATATGATGGCGTTGCCGAGGCCATAGGAAAAAAACAGCTTCGCCGCCGAGAACACCACATCATCCTCACGAATGCCGATGCGGTTCTGGCCAGCGAGCCGCGCCATCACCATCGGGCTCGAGTGCACGTGCATGACGCCCTTGGGCGCCCCCGTGGTGCCGGACGAGTAGAGCCAGTACGCGACCTCATCGGCGTTCGTTCTGGCCGGCGCGGACCCTTCGTTCTCGGCGGCCAGGAGCGAGTCCAGTCGCGCCACCGAGTCTGGGCCGCCGCCGACCACGACGACGGCTCTCAGCGTCGGCACGTCCTTCGCCGCTTCGCGCACCACCGGCAAGAGGGCCGTCGAAACGAAGACCGCCTTCGCCCGCGAGTCGTCGAGCAGGTAGCGGTATTGATCGGCAGTTAACCGCGTGTTGAGCAGAACAGGGATGATACCGGCACGGATGGCTCCCCAGAACAACAAGGGGAAATCGACGGTGTCGAGTAGGATGAGGGCGATGCGGTTCTCCGGCTCGATGCCCAGACGAGCGAGCATGGGGCCGATGCGCGCGGCTGCGTCACGCAATTCGCTGTAGGTGATGTTTCGCGAAGGATCGATGAAGGCGGTCTTTTCGCCCCGGCCCTCGGCGACGTTGCGATCGACGAAATCAACGGCGGCGTTGTAGTCCCGAAGGGCGGTCATGTCTTGTTTGTGTGTAGCAGCTCCACGCCGCCATAGAGGCGCAAGCCAAAGCCGCCGTCCTTGATTTTGGTTAGGCGGCCGGCCCGGTGCCGTCGAGCGTGGCGCGATTGACTTGATTTTGGTCATTGCGTGACCAGACGAAATGGGGCCAGCTACCACGGCCGCCCGGTGATCCTCAGTGCCGGCGCCGGTGTGTGGCGAGGCCCGTCCGTGCAGACAGATACACCGCAATCGAAAAAGCGATTGTTGAGGCTGAGACTGAACGGAGCTTGGCGCGAAGATGCGGTCGCCGAGAACCAGTTGCTCGTCGACTACCTGCGCGATGTCGCCCGTCTCACGGGCACCAAGACCGGCTGCGACGGCGGTGAATGCGGCGCCTGCACGGTCTTGGTCGACGGCGAGGCGGTGCCATCCTGCATCGTACTCGCGATCCGCTGCGAGGGGCGTCAGATCGAGACCATCGAAGGCTTGGTCACACAGGGTCGCCCCAATCGGCTGCAGCGCGCGTTTCACGAGAAGCTGGGGACGCAATGCGGGTTCTGCACACCCGGCATGATCATGGCGGCGGAGGCGTTGTTGCGCCGGAACCCGAACCCGAGTGACCAGCAGGTCCGCGCGGCCCTGTCCGGAAACCTGTGCCGGTGTACAGGCTACGTGAAGATCATCGAGTCGGTGAAGGTGGCGGCCGGGATGCCATCATGACCAGGAACTCCATTGACAGGCCCAAGCGGCAAGGCGTGCCACTGATCGACGGCATCGACAAGGTGACCGGACGCGCGCGTTACACCGCCGACCTCGAGCATGCCGGCGCACTTGTCGGCCGCATCTTTCGCAGTCCGGTAAGTCACGGCGAGATCGTTCGGCTCGATGTCTCCAAGGCGAGCGCGCTCGAAGGCGTCATGGCCGTCGTGACCGGCGACGATTGCCCGCACACCTACGGTGTTCTGCCGGTTGCCATGAACGAGTATCCGTTGGCTCGCGGGCGCGTGCGCTACCGTGGCGAGCCGGTTGCGGCAGTGGCGGCACGGGATGTGGAGACCGCCGAACGAGCGCTCGATCTCATAGAATTCGAGGTGCGGGAACTTCCCGCCTACTACACCTCGCAGGAGGCGCGCGCCCCTGGCGCTGAGCTGCTGCACGAAAACAAGCCGGGCAACCTCGAGCGCGAGGTTCATCACCAATTCGGCGATGTGAGCCAAGCGTTCGCTGCCGCCGACCTGGTTCGTGAGGAGCGCATCAGTTGCGCGGAGGTCAATCATGCGCAGATCGAGCCCCACGCATGCCTCGCCGATTTCGATGCGCTGGCCGGGCGGCTTACCGTGCAAAGCGTCTCGCAGGTCGGCTACTACCTGCATTTGATGCTCGCGCGCTGTCTGGAGATGGATACCGCGCGCATTCGCGTCGTGAAGCCGTTCATCGGCGGCGGGTTTGGGGCACGCGTCGAGGTTCTGAATTTCGAGATCATTACCGCGCTGCTTGCGCGCGCGGCGCCCGGAAAAGTCATGATGCAGTTGACGCGCGAGGAGAACTTCCTCACGCATCGCGCGCGCCCGCAGACCGACATGCGGCTGAAGCTGGGCATGCGGCGGGACGGCCGCATCACGGCCTGTGAGTGCGAGGTGGTGCAGCGCGGCGGCGCTTACGCCGGCTATGGCATCGTCACTCTCTTGTATGCCGGTGCGCTGCTGCAGGGCATCTATGACATCCAGGCCATCAAGTACGACGGCTACCGGGTGTACGCCAATCTTCCGCCGTGCGGGGCAATGCGAGGCCACGGCTCGGTCAACACGCGTCACGCCTTCGAATGTGTGCTGGACCGTATGGCCCGAGAGCTCGGTCTCGATCCTTTCGCCGTCCGCCGCGCCAACCTCCTGCGGGCGCCGACACGGACTCTGAATGATCTGATGATCAACAGCTACGGCCTGGAGGAGTGCCTCGAGAGAGTGGAAACGGCCAGCCGATGGCGCGAGCGCATCGGCAAGCTGTCGCGCGGCAAGGGGCTGGGAATGGCCTGCTCGCACTATGTCAGCGGTGCCGCAAAGCCCATCCACTGGACCGGCGAGCCGCATGCGGCCGTGAACTTGAGGCTCGACTTCGATGGCGGAGTGACGGCGCTGACCGGAGCGGCGGATATCGGCCAGGGTTCGTCCACCATGCTGGCGATCGCGGTCGCCGAGACGCTTGGCGTCTCGCTCGAGCGCGTGCGCGTCATCGCCGCTGACAGCGCCGTGACTCCCAAGGACAATGGCGCCTACTCCTCGCGCATCACATTCATGGTGGGCAATGCGGCGATCGATGCGGCCAGCAAGCTGAAAACCATCCTTGCACAAGCGGTCGCTTGCAAGCTCGAAGCGCGCCCCGAGGACATCGAGTGCGCCGGCGAAACGTTCCGCGTGGGTGCCAGCGGGCAATCGGGCATTCCGTTCGGCGATGCGGTGAAGTTGGCGCTCGTCGACCGCGGCCCCATCACCGTGTCGGGAACGTTTACGTGTCCGCCCGAGGCCCAAGGCGGCAAGCATCGGGGTGGAGCGGTGGGTTCCACCATGGGGTTCAGCTACGCCGCCCAGGTGGTCGAGGTCAGCGTGGACGATGCCACCGGATCGGTGAGAGTCGACAAGGTCTGGACCGCGCTCGATTGCGGCCATGCGATCAACCCGCTCGCGGTCGAGGGGCAAATCGAGGGGTCGGTCTGGATGGGCATGGGTCAGGCGCTGAGCGAAGAGACGCGCTATGCGGAGGGGCTGCCGCTGCACGCCAGTCTGCTCGAGTATCGCGTCCCGACGGCTGCCGAGTCCCCGCCAATCGAAGTCCAGATCGTGGAGAGCCACGATCCGCTGGGGCCGTTTGGCGCAAAGGAGGCGAGCGAGGGCGCGCTGGCGGGATTTCCACCGGCGCTGGTGAATGCGGTTGCGAACGCCATCGGCATCGATCTCAACGAGCTACCCGTGACGCCGGACCGGGTGATGGAGGCGCTCGTCGAGCGCAGGCGCAAAGCGCGGCTGGCTGCGACCGCACGGAGGGCCGCTTCATGACCACGTTGATGCCGGACTTCCGTGTCGTCCATCCGCGCAACATCAAAGATGCAATCGCAGTGCGCAGGGAGCACCCCGCCGGCCGGTTCATCGCCGGCGGCACCGATCTTCTGGTCAACGTGCGGCGCGGTATCGGCAGACCGAGTCTCCTGATCGATCTTTCCGGCATCGAGGGGCTGGCCGAAATTCAAGTTGCCGACAGCGGAGTGTGCATTGGCCCGTTGGTCAGCATCTCGGCGCTGGCCCGCAATCCCGTGGTTGCTGCGCGCTATCGCGGGGTGATGGATGCCGCCGAAGCGATCGCCGGGCCGAGCCATCGAGCGATGGCGACCGTTGGCGGCAATCTCTGCCTCGACACCCGCTGCATCTACTACAATCAAAGCGAATGGTGGCGTCGTGCCAACAACTACTGTCTGAAGCATGGTGGCGACATCTGCCACGTGGCGCCGCAGGGCCAGCACTGCCACGCCGCCTTCACGGGCGATCTCGCGCCGGCTCTATTGGTCCTTGGCGCCGAAATCGAGATCGCCGGGGCGCAAAGTCACAGGCGCGTTCCGCTGGGCGAGCTTTACGTCGAGGATGGCCGCGCTCATCTCGCGCTCGCCCCGGACGAATTGCTGATTGCCGTACACTTGCCAGCGAGCGCACCGCCATCCTCCTACGCCAAGGTGCGCCTGCGCGGTGCCATCGACTATCCGCTGGCAGGCGTTGCGGTAGCCCTCGGCGCGGCCGGCGGAGTGGTGAGCTCCTTGCGGATCGGCCTGACCGGCACCAACTCCCGACCGTTCCTTCTCGCTGGAACCGATGCCGTCGTGGGCCGCCCCATCGATGAAATGGCCTTGCGGGACATCGATCGTCTTGTGCAAAGGCAGGTCCAGCCGATGCGGACCACGATCACGTCGGCCCACTACCGCCGCCTGGCGGTTGCGGCACTGGCGTGCCGTCTGGTGAGAGCGCTCTCGGCCTGACCAGATCGCGAGCGTTCTTCTTTGAAGCACGATGTGCTTCCGACTCGAGCGCGGTGATTGTGAGGACTTCAGCCGCGGGAGGCGACATGACCGACCAGAGCTGCCGCCTTCATCCGCGCAAGCTGCCCCGAATGGCGCCGCGATCATCGGCGGCAAGCTGGCGCAGCCTGCCAACGTCGCTCACCGCAACGTGCGAGGCATGCACCATGACCCCCACGGCCTTCAGCTTGGCGAAGGCGCGCGACAGCGACTCCGGCTTGAGGCCGAGCCGTGCCGCAATCAACACCTTGTCGTAGGGGAGCGCGATGACGCAAGAGCCATTCTCACAGGGCGCAAGCGAGGCGAGAAACTCGGCGACCCGCTGCACGCCGCTTTGTGCCTTCAGCTGCTCGACCTGCAGCACGAGATGATGCAGATGCTGGGACGTCGAGGCAATCATGGCCAGCGCGATGTCGGGACTCTCGCGAATGCAGCGCACGATATGATCGGCGGGGATACGCACGATGCGGGCGTCGCTGACGGCTTCGGCGGTCGCTGGATAGCGGTTGCCGGTGAATGCCACTGCCTCGGCAAAGCTGTCACCCTTCGTCATGGTGTGGATCACCGTCTCCTCGCCAGCCTGAGTGATGCGATAGAGCTTCACCCAACCGGTGATGGTGATGAAGAAGGCCGTCGCTGGATCGCCTTGACGAAACAAGCACTCCTGCGCCGCCAGCATGACGGCAGTGGCGGGTGCGATGATGTGCTCCACCGTCTCGGGTTTGAGACCGCGGAAGACGGCAATGCGCGTGATGATCTGAAGGTCGCTGGCAGTAGGTTTCGAGGCCATGCAGGAAAGCTCGAGCGAGGGAGCGCTGTGAAAGCTGGCCCCCTACGATAGAGAATTTCCTGCCTGACGGCCATAGCGTGATCTGGCGGGCGGCAATGTAGCCTGTAAACACGGCCGGAACGGTCGCCCGACCAGCCAACAACACTCCCCTAGATCGATTTCGCCCTCACTGAGGATGCGCCCCGAACGCTTGATGAAGCCTCGCATCGTGCGTCCTGAAGTGGCGTGTAAACCATGTGTCCAGGCGCTGAGCCAGCTCGACGCGGTCGATGTCCTCGGAGTGCTCGTACGCATGCATGATCGCGCAAAGGTCATCGAGCAGGCGCTCGTGATCGCCCTTGTGCGCATCGAGCGCATTGTAGCCTCGATCCCGCATGAATTTTTCCTCGAGCGCGAAATGCGCGGAGATCCCCTTGAGCAGGTCACCGAAGAAGGCGGGTACCGTCAACTTTGCAGCCGGGGCATCGAGCTCGTCGTGAAGTCGATTGATGAGATCGATCAGTTCTCTGTGCTCATGATCGACGGCTTCGATACCGACGCTGTATTCGTCCTTCCAGGACAACAGCCTCATGGCCTGCATCTCCCTTGCCACTCCCCTCAGCGGAACACGAAGCCCTGGGCGGCCGCGCTGAAGTCGACGACAAAATTGTCCCCGGCGGCGAGAGCGATCTCACCGGATTTGACATAGTCGAAGCCTTCGGTTCGTGCCGTGTCGCGCATGCGGGCCGCGACGGCGTGCAAGCCGGCAGGCACCACGAAGCGTTGATAGACGCGGGACGGCCCATCGCCGGAAATGCCCGAAGGGGGCAACGACGCGCGGTAGATCGTGCGTCCGTCCATATCGAGCTCGACGTAGACCGGGCCGCGGCCGCGCGGACACTCGAGCGGCTTGCGCATGTTGGGGGGAAGCTTCGCCAGCTCCTCGGCGGTCCGCTTGCGGCATTCGGCCTGCCGGTTCGATCCGTGCGTGAAGCTCAGCTTGATGATGGCAGACTGCGCCGGGATCTGGTGGTACCGCGGCCAGTCGGTGAGCACGGCCACAGCCGCCAGAATCAGGGTCATGACGGCAATCTGGGCAGCGACGCGAGCCCCGGCGATCACGGCACGACCTCCTCGCTCAGTTCAGGTGTCTCGATGGCACTCGTTGTCAGGCGATCGATTGCGACGGGGCGGTTCGGAGGCAGAGTAGCAATAGCCGTGGTGAAGTCTGCCAGCGCCTTGGCGAAGCCATGCTGCTCTGTTGGCGAAGCCCAAATGGTGGTCAATCGCTCGCGCGGCACTCTGGTCCGCAGGTAGGGGTCGCGCTCCCTTGCGAAGCGTTGCTTTGTCCAGGCGACGCCGAGGCGGTGGTAGCAGGCGCGCTCGGCGCAACCAGCAACGACAACACCATCGGCTAGATCCCGGCTGATGACGTAGTCGATGAGCGAGGGTGGCAGCATGGCAACACAAGGCACCTCGACCGTATCGGATGCTCGGCCCGCGCCGGCACCATGCTTGCACGCAAAGATCAACACGCGACCGGGCCCAGTCAGGGCCGCGGCCGTGCTTTCGGTTCGCTCGCATAGCGTTCGCAGTGGAAAATCCGGCAGATCGATGCCGGTCTTCAGCCCGGCGGTGCGCCTGAAGGGTGTCGAGGACGGGCAAGCGCCGACACAAATGCCGCAGCTCGCGCACAGAGCCCAATCCACCTGCGCTTGCTGCAGAAATGGACGCTCATCGGTGCGCGTGACGAGCCTGACCGCTTCGTAGGGGCAATCCTCGACGCATCGCCCGCAGCCGTTGCAATGGGCGAGCTCCACGACCGCGGCCTTCGGTCGACGGAAGGGAGGCAGCCACGGCAGCATCGCCAGCATGAGCGTAAACCCGCCGAGCAACGCCCATACTGCGCCGTGCGACCAAAGATCGGTCAGCGGGTAGAGCGGCAGATAGAACCAGTCGAGGCCGACGTTGGTCGGCACCTTGGAAAGGTCGGCTGGACCCTGGCTCACCGCCGGCTTCCACAACGACACCGCCACGAGGGCGACAAGCATGACGATTGCCAACCCCCGGGGCGGATTCACCTTCGGGCGCGAGATGCGCAGAATGTGCACCCACATGATGAATAGAAGTATCAGGGGAATGGCGATGTGCATGAACACCAGCAGCGTGAAGAAGCGGTCGTTCAAGCTGCTTGGCGCCAGGAAGTTGCGGGCGATCGGCTCACCGAAGATCGGCAGCCAATCCAGCAACTCCGTGCTCACGACGGCGACGTACTGCGCCAGCATGTCCCAGACGAGCCAGTAGCCGGTGATTCCGGAAGCATACAGCATCCAGATGATCGGCACGCCGGTGAACCACGAGAACCAGTGCACGCCGCGATAGCGGTCGAGAGCGAATTCGCGCAGCATGTGGACCGCCAGGACGACGACCATCAGATCCGAGGCATAGCGATGGAAGCTGCGCATCACGCCACCGGCGAACCACTGCGTGTGCGTCATCGCCTCGACCGAGGTGTAGGCGCCCACCACGCCGGTGTCGAAGAAGATGAACAGATAGATGCCGCTGACGGCGACGATCCAGAACAGGAAGAAGCCGAGCGCGCCGAGCTGGACGAGCGGATTGAGCTGCGGTTGAAAGATCCGGTCGGCGCCGCGCTCCACATACTCGAAGCCTGTCCGAAGCAAGGGGCGCACGAGATCTTTCCTATTCCGTGGATCGCCGGGGAGGGCCATCAGGCGCGGCGGCTGTTCAGCCATGCGCGGGAAATGACGACCGCCGTGGTGCCGAGCGATATAACACCGGCGAGCAGGCCCATGGCAATCGCATAGCTGATGCGGTACCGGCCCTGGTTCGGATCGTAGACCGTGCATAGAAAGCGCACGCGGTCGACCAGGCTGGTAAAGCTCTTGAAGGACCCGACGGTGCCGTAGACCGCCTCCTTCAGCGGCTCCATGAATACCTGAATCGGAAAGTCGTCGCCATAGACCTGGCGGTAAACCCTGCCATCTCGGTCGACAATGGTCGTCTGCGAGACGTGCAGATAGCCGCCTCCGCTCGCGGCGTAGGAGAACCCGAGGTCCCTGGCCAGCGCCGAAACGGAGGCTTCATCGCCGCTGAGGAATCTCCAGTTCGGAAGATCGATGCCTTGCGCCCGCGCGTAGGCGGCCATGCGCATCGGCGAGTCGTTGCGCGTGTCGAAGCCGACCGTGATCACCGCGAACCGATCGGCTCCCATCATGCCCTGCGCCTCTTCCACTGCCTGACGCAGCCGCTGGGTGATCATCGGGCAAACATGGGTGCAGCTCGTATAGATGAGGCTGACCACCAGCGGCTTGCCTCGCAGCTCGGCGAAATCGAGCTTGGCACCCTTCGTCTCGACGAAGCGATACTCGCCCAGCTTGCGACCTATGGCTTTCTGGCTGGTTTCCAGCGAGCGGCTTTGATCGAGCCCTGTGATGCCCGGCAATGTCTCCGGTGTGCCATCAGCCAGCGCACGCGAAGTCATTGCCGCAACGGCGAGGAGCATCGCGATCGTAAGCCGGCGCAGCGCAATACCGCTCATCCGATAGCCCCGTCAGCGATGATCCCGACAACCAGGAGCGAGAGCTGGACCAGGGATGCGGCGAAATTCGCCATCGCCGCGCCGCGGCTCGGCGCCAGGTAGAGTCGCCAGCTGCGCCATAGGAAATAACCGCCACCGGTGGCCGCGGCAGCGCCATAGATCGGGCCCAGGCCGAAACCCAGTGGCACCAGCGATAATATCACCAAAGCCGCCGTATGCAGCAGGATGGCGAGCGTCCAGATCCGATCAGGCGCGGTGATGGGCAGCATCGGCACGCCGGCCGCGGCGTAGTCCTCGCGTCGTGCCGCGGCGAGACTCCAGAAGTGCGGCGGCGTCCACAGGAACAAGACAAGGGCGATGACGAGCGGTACGGTTTGCGGCGTCGGATCGATGGCTGCTGCCCCGGCCAGCACCGCGAAGCTGCCGGCAAGCCCGCCGACCACGATATTCCAGACACTCCGGCGCTTCAGCCAAACCGTATAGACCACGCCGTAAACGAAAGCGCCGAGGAACACGTAGAGTGCCGCGACGAAGCCCCCGCTGGCGGCAGCAAGGGTGAGCGAGGCGAGCAGCAAAGCCGCGAAGGATGCGATCCACCAGCGATTGGCGTGGAACTGGCCGCTCGCGAACGGCCGCTGACGCGTGCGCGCCATGCGAACGTCGAGGTCGCGCTCATAGTAGTGGTTGAAGGCACCGGCCGCGCCGGCGCCGCCGAGCACCGCCAGCGCAAATGCGATCACCTGCCCGGGAGAGAGCGCGGGACCTCTGGTGACTGCCATCCCCGCAAGCGCACTGGCGGCAATGGCGACGCCGATTCGCAACTTCAGGAGGGAAGCGGCCTGGCCGATCAACGTAGCCATCACGGTTCTCCTTCTCTTGCAAACGGTGCCGCCGAGCTAGCGGACCCGCCCGCGCTCAGCGCAGAGGCCAGACCGCCGAGAGATATTTCCAGTTCACGTAGTAGTAGAGCATGAAGGCGACGAAGAAGACGCCAACCAGGATGATGGTGCCGGGCAGTTTGACCGTCCCATGGCTCCCGTACTTGCCTACATTCCCCGCGGCGGCACTGGTGACGGGGAACTGCCATACGGGCCGTGCCGCATCCACCTTCTTACCCGCCAACACCGATGCCACAACGACCACGACGTAGATGATGCCTCCGAGCGCCGCGAGGATCGCGAACATCCCGTTCAGACCCATCATCAGGTATGCAGCGGCGGAGAACTCATAGGGTATGGGGGCATCGGCCAAAGTCATGTCCCAGTGCCGGCGCGGAACGCCGAGCGTGCCGGCACCCATCATGAACAACGAGATGCCCGCCGCGCCGATGCCGAAGAGGTAGGGCTGGATCTTGGCGAGCCTGGGGAACACCACTTCGCGTTGGAAGACGAGCGGGAGCACCAGATAGGTCGCCGCCATGAATGCCAGCGTTGTGCCCGCGACCACGGTCCCGTGGAAGTGTCCGGGCACGTAAAGGGTATTGTGCATCAGCAGGTTGATCTGCTCTGTGCCGAGCACCACGCCGGAGATGCCACCGATGAAGCCGAACATCACCAGCGACAGGAACATGCCGGAGAAAGCAGGATTGCCCCACGGCGCCTTGCGCAACCACTCGAAGGCGCCCTTGGCGAAGCCGTTGCGCCGCTGCGCGGCCTCGATCGCACCGGGAACCGTCAATCCGTGAATCATGCTGCCGAGCACGGCGAGGTACATCGCGTAGCTGGTGTTGAACACCTTCCATTCCGAGCTGATGCCGGGCTCGACCAGCAGGTGGTGCGCAGACGCGAGCTGCAGGAACAGGATATAGAGCAGGAACGCCGTGCGGCTCACCTTCTCGGAGAGCGGCTGCGCGCCGACGGTGAGAGCGGCGATGGCGTACCAGAGCGACACATGCGCAGACACGTTGATCTGCTGGGACGAATGCCCCATGCCCCACCAAACCACCTTGTACATCAGCGGATCGATGTAGCCGATCAGACCGATGGACCACATGAAGGTCGGGATCAGGATCACGGCCCCCGAGGCGATCGTGTAGACGGCGATGATCGCGGCGGTGAGGGCGCCGAACGTCACGAGCGGAACCGAGCCCTCGTAAGTGCGCTCCTCCTTGGCGATGACCAGCGTGGCAAAGAAGATGCCGACGCCGACGAGCGCGCCGACCGCAAACAGGATCAAACCCAGGTAGAAGTGCGGCGCAGCCTTCATCGGCGGATAGGACGTGAACATCACCGTCGAATCGCCCTGCAACACGGCGACGTTGGCCATGGCCGCGCCGGCCACCATCAGCAGGAAGCCGAGCCAACCGAGCTTTGGCGTGGCCAACCGCGAATTGAGCAGGATGGCCGACGCAAAGTAGAGGATCGCGATCTCGAAAAAGATGATCCAGAAGAGCAGGACGTTGGCGCCATGCCCGGTGAGCACGAGATAGAACCATTCCGCCGGCAAGAGATGCACCGCCGGCCAGCGCGTCAATGCCACCAGGAGCCCGAACAGGCCGCCGACGGCCAGGAAGATCACGGCGGCGACGGCATTGGCAATGATCAAGCGTTGGGCTGCAAGATCGACCTTCAAGCCCGTGAACGGACAGTTGCGGAAGTCGGCTCTGCGTACCGCACGAGCGCCTCCCGTTGCAGCGTCGACAGCGGTCATGGCTCACCTCACTGCGATTGGCGTTCGACGACGTAGATCTTGCCGGTCATCTGGTGATGGCCGATCCCGCAGTACTCATTGCAGACGATGCCGTACTGGCCGGTCTGATCGGGTGTAATCGTCAGAACGTGCTCGTAGCCGGGATGGACCTGAATGTTGATGTTGATCGGCAACAGCGAGAAGCCGTGCTGCCAATCGACGGACGAGAGGTGCAGGCGATAGCTCTGCCCCTTCTCCAGCTCGAGCACGGGCCACCATTCCCACAGCCGGCCGAGCATGTAGATGTCCTGGCCCGCCGGCGGACGGACGACCGGAATGCCGCTCTTGCCCTCCTCGCGGACCTTGTACTTCTTGGCAAAGGCCTCGGTTCTCTCCATGAAGGTCGCAGGCGCTATGCGATACGCCTCATTGGCGAGGTTCTGCTTTCCGACGACGTGCCACACGATCATGGTGGCGAACATCGTCAGCCCCCACAGAAACGCCAGCACCGTCCAGATCAACTCGACCCTTTCGATCGGCTCTTTCCACCAGATTCGTTGTGCAGGCGGTGTGACAGCCATATTGAGCCCCTTCTCGGTCAGCGCTCAGCCACTTGCGTCACTTGGCGATAGGTATTGAGGCCACTTCCATGACTCCCCAAAGCGTGTACAGAACAGTGGGGATGGCGACACCGAGGAATAGAAGAAGGAAAGGATTGTCGAGCACACGCTGCATGAAAGGGATGTGTTCCGGGGTGTCGGATGCACCCGGCGATGGTTCATTCAGCGACATGGGCATCTCCCTTCTTCGATCACCGTTGAATGAAGGATACGCGCCTCGAGGTAGCGTGCCTTGACTATGGTCAAGTCATCTCGACCAGAGCGGAATGATCGATTGCACACCACTGCACCGCGCCGCCAACCGACCAAGTCCGCCGGTGCGAAATCACGAAGTCTTCCGACATGCGGAAAACACATCCGGTCGCCAGGGGTTTTGGGTTTCCGAACGCGTATGGGAGCGCTGGCCATCCACGCCACTCAGCGCTGGTTGGCAAGAGAGACTGTCCGATGAAGGGTCTGCCAGCTCGCCAAAGTTGATGAGCTGACGAGACCAACGGTTCCTTGACCCAACCGTTCGTCGGCGATTCCTGGCGCGCCTGCTCGCTTCTGGCAGAGCACCGCGGAAGGCTCAGCGTGCAGCCGCCACGCGCGGCCGGCCCTCGATCTGGCGGCGACCGACGATCTTGAGCATGGTGGCGATCGTTATCGATCCGAGCGTCGCGCGCACGATATCGTCGATTTCGTCGAGCACTTCGCTCAAGCCGCGCCCCTCTGCGGTGGACTCTCCAGCAGCCGTGTGGATGTCGCTCGATGCCGAGTTTTCAAACAGCTGGATCACATCCAGCAAGGTCGTCCGCCGGGCATTGCCGCTGAATTGATATCCGCCGCCTGCGCCGCGCACGGCACGTACGAGACCGGCGCGGCTCAAGACCTGCATGACTTTCGCGAGATGGTGACTGGACACGCCATATTTGTCGCCGATCTGCGCCACCGAAAGTTGCTGCTCGGGGCGCCCGGCCAGGTCCAGCAAGGCAAAGACGGCAAGTCGGCTCGAAATCTGCAGCCTCATGAAGCTCCTTCCATTGCGATCCCGAGCGGCGAGCACCGATAGCGGCCCGCCCAGTAGTTCAGTCGACCTCTTTCTCGAGTTGGATATATGGGCCCGCCATCATTCCCTCACCGCGAAAGAACAACAGATGCAGCCGATTGTCTCTCGCAACCATGGTGCGCATCTTGCTCACGCCTGCCTTCTTGAACTCGTTCGACAGCGCATCGAGCAGCGCTTGCCCGGTACCACGCAGACGCGCACGCGGCTCAACCGACAGCGCGACTACCCAGCCGCACGGCGCAGACCCGAATTCCCATGCCCGTACCTCGCCGAGGACGAAGCCGAGGATCGGCGGCAGGGTGTCCGCGCCGGACCGTTCAGCGACCAGGAACATCCGCTCATTGAGGCGACGCTTGCCGTAACGTTCGAAAACATCATGCCAATAGTCCGGTTTGGCGAGCCCGGTCACACGTTCGTCGAGGGCAATGATGCGTGGAATATCAGCCGCTTGGACCCGCCGCACCAGGTGCGAGTTTCTGACGACCCTGGTGTCCCTGCTCGGCGTCGATTGAACTTCGCCTCGTTGCTCGGGCGCGGCAGCGGGCCGGCGCTCAGCGCGGTTCGTCGGGCCGGCGACGCGCGGCTGCGCCTTATCGCGTGATGCGGAGCGCGGGCGGCCCATACCGCTTGATCCTCTCAACGAGACTTCCCAGGATTAGAGTAGGCGAAATACAGGTATTTTGGTACTAATTTCACTGGAATCGGTGCCCATGCACCGCTTTTTGCGCGGCTGCTGCGAGTTGCCAGGAGATCGGTCGTGACGGGCGCAAGGCCAGATGACGGCTCGCGGATATGGCGCACCCCCGAAGCCGTGCATATCGACGTTCGTGGGCTGGCGGCGCCCGAGCCCATGGTGGAAATCCTGCGGATCATCGATCACGGTGAGGTCGATTCTGTGCTCGTTGCCCACCTCGATCGCGAGCCCATCTTCCTCTATCCCGAGCTTGACGATCGCGGATGGAGTCACGAAGTCATGGACCCCTCGCGTGGGGCCCGGGACAGTGCGGATGGCGTGATACTCCGCATGGTCCGCTGCAACCCATGACACTTGCGGCCACTTTCCTCGCGGGTGCAAAAAGCCGGTTACTGCCGGCGTCGATCCCGTTCCGCTTCTTTGCCGCGGCCGCGATCTTTCACATCCTGATGTGGATCGCGCTGTTGGTGGGCGCCGAACAGCTGACGGGCCCCCGCGGGGGACCCGGCCCGGCGCTTGCCGCGGTTCATCTCTTGACGCTGGGCGTTCTGACGACGACGGCGATTGGCGCGTCCGTGCAACTGTTGCCCGTGGCAACCCGCCGCGCGCTCGTTGCCGTGTGGCCGATCAAGCTCGTGTTCTGGCTCACTGTGCCCGGAATGGCGGCGATGGTCGCCGGCATGTTCATGGCACAGATGACGGTTCTGATGGTAGCGGCTGCACTGACGACCGGGGGATTGCTCCTGTTCGCCGCTCTCCTTGCCGACAACCTGCGGCGAGCCGGCAGTCTTCCCGTCGTTGCCGCTTACGGATGGGCCGCGCTGGCGTCCCTGGTCCTGGTCGCCGCTCTCGGGCTAGCCCTGGCCTTCGACTATGAGGTTGCGGCGCTCCCCGATCATCGCGCGGCAGCGCTCGCACATATGATTCTGGGGGGCTTCGGCTTCATGGGATTGCTTGCGCTCGGCTTCAGCCACGTCCTCGTGCCGATGTTCGCCCTCGCCGCGGCGCCGCCCAGGCGCCCCTCGTTGGTCGGGTTCGCTCTCGCGTTGGCCGGCCTTGCGCTCGGCACTCTCGGCGCGTTGACCAACAGCATTTTGCTGCTCACGTTCGCGGCGCTCGTCGGCCTTGGCGCTGCCGGGCTGCATCTGTGGCTGATGCAGCACGTGCTCAGGACCGGCATGCGCAAGCGCCTCGGGCTCTCCTTTCTCCTCATACGCGCCGCCTGGATCATGCTGCCCACGACTTTGCTCGTGGCACTCGCCAGCCTGCATGGTCTTGCGGGAACGAATGGCGGGACACTGTTCGGCTTGCTCTTGATCGGCGGCTGGCTGCTGACTTTCCTGCTCGGCGTGTTGCAGCGCATCTTGCCGTTCCTGGCCTCGATGCATGCGCCGCGATCTGCCGGCGGCGCACCGCCCCTCATGTCGGAACTTGCCGCGTCAGGGCCGTTGTCGCTGCATGCCGTATGTCACGGCGTTGCACTCTTGGTGCTGGCGGCGTCGATCATCGCCGGTGTCCCGTGGTTGGCCCGTACCGGCGCCGCCATCGGGCTCATCGGCTCCATCGCCTTCGCCTGGTTTACCGCGGCCATCGTGCGGCGCGTTGCAGCCGTGCGGTGAGGGGAGCAACGGCCGTCAGGCTTCGCTGTCGCCCGCGCTGTCGATCGTATGAACGAGGCAAAGCTGCTGCGAGGGCCGGAAGCCGCAACGATCGAGGAAGGCGAGCAGGTCTCGATCGCGCCAATCGAGCTCCGTTCGAATGCGCTCGATTCGCAAGGTCATCAGATTGACCAGGAGCTGCGACAACAGCGCCCGGCCGATGCCCTGCTGGCGATAATCCGGATCGACACCGATGGTATCCATGACGGCCGTCGGCTCCATCCGCCCGAATTCGCCGAAGTCGACCCGCGCCATGATGAAGCCGACCGGCCTGCCGTCGCGCTCGGCAACCAGGGAGACTCGCACGTCCGATTCGTGGAGCGCTTCGGCAAGCTTGCGCTCGAAATAGGCGGACCGGTCCCGCCCTGTAATGCGCCGATCGATGGCAATCAATGCGCGGAGATCGTTTTCAGCGATCGTCCGCACCGGAATGCGGTCACGCGCCAGCGGGCCATAGTCGGGAGCCGCGGGCTTGCCGTAGTCGACCTCCGCCGCGTCGCCTACACGCTTTGGAATATTGATGCCCCTCGCTCCGGCCATTGTTCCCTCCGCCTCCCTCACTCCTCCTCACCGGCCTCAGCCATTTGCTCGACCACCGAGCGCTCCAAGGCGAGCCGGGGTGCGAGTGCGAAGCCCGAGGCATCAAGGAAGCGCACCAGATGGTGGTTCGCCCACCGCACTTGCGACTGCAGCGAGCCTACCCCCATATCGCGCAGGATCCTGATCAGCTCCTCCATCAGAGCCTCGCCCACGCCGCACTCTTGGCTCTGCGGTTCCACACCGACTGCTTCCAGCACGGCGGCGACGTGCTCACGGCCGAACTCGCCGCGCAGGACGCGGGCCATGGCGAAGCCGCACAGCGAGCCGCCCCACATCACACCGACGTGGACGAAATCATGGGGATGCAGGTTTGCGGCCGCCATGCGCTTGGCGAAGAAGTGGCGACGCGTGCGACCGGAATGCGCGCGATCGATGGCGATCACCTGCTCGAGATCATCAACGCTGAGCGGGCGAGCCGTGCGTGCGGCAGTATCAGGACCTGCGAGCATGGAGGACCTCACACGTTCTCGACATATTCCTGATACAGCCGCGTCTCGGCGTCGGCATCCATGGCTTCCTCCAGGAGAGGCAACAGCGCCATCTCTTCCTTCTGGACGTGCGCGAGCATGCGCTCGCACAATTCCTGACCAAGTCGTCGGAACTCGTCCCAGCTGGCGGCATCGAAACCCTGCACGGCCGCCTCTCGCGCCAGCCTGGCGACCTTGACACCGATCGGCCGCATGGCCGCGTGCTCTTCCGTCAGGTGGGCTCCGATCGCGCCGTCCCCGACGGCATCGAGATAGCTGAAGAGGTGGGTCTCCTCGAAGGCGAAATGCCGCTGCACCTCGGCCTCTGCGCCAGTGGCGAGGTCGCCAAGGAGCTGTGCCACCCCGGCAGCGCCGACGTCGGGGGGCCCGCGCCGGTGTCGTGCCATCAGCTGCTCGAGCCGCTCCATGAGCGCGATGGTGGCGCGATGCTCCTCATGCAGCGTCTGGCTGATGCGATTCGTGAAACTCATCGTCGCTCACGCATGTAGCTGTTCATACTTCGCCAGCAGGTCTTCCTTGCTCTCGATCCAATCCGGGTTGACCAGGATGCACTCGACAGGGCAGACCAGCTTGCATTGCGGTTCGTCCTCGGCGCCGACGCATTCGGTGCACTTCAGCGGATCGATGACGTAGATCGGATCGCCGGCCGAGATCGCCTTGTTCGGGCACACCGGCTCGCAGGCATCACAGGCCGTGCAGGCCTCGTTGATCATCAGTGCCATGGGTTTTCTCCCAATTCAGGCCGCCTTCGACAAGCCGCCCTGGGCGGCGAGCTTCTCGTGACGGAATGCCCCCCACAGTGCGGCTCCGATCGCGCCGGCGTAGATGGAATCGGCATGACTGCGGATGCTCGCCTTCATGTCCTTCATCTTGGCGATATCTTCCTCGAGCGCCGCGACCAGCCCTTGGTCGAGCGCAAGACCACCTGTCATCATCACCACGCCTTTTGTGGTTCCGATCGACTTCAGGAGCTTCGACAGCCGGCCCGCCATCGACAGGTGAATGCCTTTCAGGATGTCGGGCGCCGAGATCCCCCGCGAGACCATGTTGATGACGTCGGTCTCGGCCAGCACGGCACAGATGCTGCTCACGATCTCGGGGTTGCTGGCCTGGCGCGAAAGAGAGCCGATCTCATCCTGCGCGATCCCCAGATAGCGGGCGATGTTCTCGAGGAACTGGCCGGAGCCCGACGCACACTGGCTTGTCATCTTGTAGCTCAGCACCTTGCCACGCTCGTCGATGCTGATGGCGCGACCGTGCAGGGCACCCACGTCGAGTGCCGCGCGCGCCTCCGGGTCGAGGAAGATCGCTCCGCGAGCGTGCGTGGTCATCGAATAGAAGTGCCCTGTGTGGAATTGCACCCCCTCGCCCTCTCCGGTGGTTGCCACGTAGTCGACGTCCGCCTCGGTCAAGCTCGCATTTGCGAGCACCTCGTCGAAGGCGACGCGGGCAAGCTCTTTCGGATCGCGCTGGCGGATGCGGTGAATTGCACGCGACAGCCACTCGGTCTTGCCGTTCTCGACCCGGAACAGCGCCGCCTTGACGACTCCCGTGCCCACGTCGATGCCAGCCGCGATGGTCATGGGTTCCCCCCATCCGCTTGCCCAAGATGCGCGCGGCGCGCGAACTCGGCCGCGCCCAGCGCTCCCGTGTAAATCGACTCCGGATTGATGTTGATGGTCACCTGACCGTAGTTTTCCCCGATCAGCTTTTTCAGCTCGCGAACGGCCGCCTCGTTTTTTGCAACGCCGCCGGTGAAGGTAAACTCGTCGGTGACCCCGCCGGAGCGCGATATGATCGAGATCGCGCGCAGGATGATGGCGCGATGGAGCCCGGCCAGGATGTCCTCGCGCTTCTCGCCGAGCGACAGCCGGTCGCGCAGCTCGGCGCCGGCAAACACGGTGCAGGTCGAGTTGATGCGCGCCGGCCGATCGGATTTCATTGCCAACGGCCCGAGCTCGTGCAGCCCCATGTTCATCTCGTCGGCGATGTAGCCAAGATAGCGGCCGCAGCCGGCGGCGCAGCGGTCGTTCATCTGGAAATTCTCGACGATGCCGCTGGCGTCGACCTGGATGCCCTTGGTGTCCTGGCCGCCAATATCCAGGACCGTGCGCGTCTTCGGGTACATCATGTGCGCGCCCAGGCCATGGCAGAGGATCTCGGAACGGATGTGCTCCTTCGAGAACGGCAGCGTCACGCGGCCATAGCCCGTGCCGACGAGATAGGTCTCCTCGAGATCGATGCCGAGGGTGCGCTCGATCGTCTGCGGGACGTCATCAGAACCCGACTTGAGCGAAGGATCAGCATCGAGGATGCGCGCAAGGGCGCGGCGGAACTTGTCGCTGAGGCTGCCCTCCGGCGGCCGGTTCTCCACGTCGATGATCGATTTGTCATAGACGTTGAGAAGAAGATCATAGGGCAATCCGGCGACACGGGCGACATCCTCGGCATGCACGTGATAGCGGGAGCCGGCGATATCGCGAAAGAAGTCCGACTTGCGCTTGGCGCCAGGTGCAAAAAGGTCGCGGGCCTCCTCGCGCAGCCGACCGAACACCTCGGCCAAGGCGTCCGCCACCCCGGACTCGACCTTGGCGAAGCGTTCGCCCTTGATCTGACCCAGACAAGTTTGCTCGAGATCCGCGAGCTGTTCGAGAAACTGTTCGAGACGAAAGGCACGCTCGAGCGCGCCGAGAAAGTCATCGAGCTGTTCGCCCAGGCCCCCGGCCTCCGTCAGCGCTCGGCGAAACAGCGTGAAGCGCCCGTCGACGCGCGCCTCCTGGCTCGCGACGCGGGCGGCCGTCGAGTAGTTGGAGCGGGAGTTGGTGATGCCGCGGCCGATCACCTCGCTATTGCCATCGAGCAGAACCGCTTTGGTGGTGGTCGAGCCGAGATCGATGCCAACGAAAGTTTTCATGGAACACCCTGATCAGGCGGCGGCGCGAGCGCCGGCACGCTTCTGCTCGATCATCTGGAAATAGCTTTCGAGCCGGTTCTTGATGTTGGCCGCGGAGAAATAGCGCGGGTCGACCAGGTCGGACTCGATGAACGCCGCCGGCTTGCCGGTGCGCTTTTCGACCTCGCGCATGATCAGGAGCTGGCCGGCCGAGAAGCTGTTGCAGCTCTTGATCGAATTGATCAGCAGACCATCGGCAGCGTACTCGTCGATGTAGTTCGCCAGCATGTCGATGCGCATGGGCAGGCTGCGGTTGGTGTAGACGCCGAGGCAGTATTCGGCGAGCGTCTCCAGCGGCTTGTCCGGATCGTGGCGAAAGCCGAAGTCATAGACGCCGCCGACTTTGGTGTAGCTCGAGGCGACGACGACCGCGCCCTCGTCGTAGAACATCTTCCAGAACTGGCGGAAGTGCGTGTAGTTCGGCGGGCCTTCCACGACCAGGCGGTATTTCTCCTTGCCCATGTCGCCGTCGGGTGTGACAGGGCCCTGGCCGGCGGCGAGGCGCTCGTCCACTTCGGCGCGCAGGAACCGGTAGTAGTCGATGGCATCGTCGGTGCCGCGGAAGGCCCCGAAAATCGGGCCGATATAGTAGATGCCGCCGAAATAGGCGTCGATCGGCGACGGCTTGCTCTTGGCGCTCTGCAGGACGGCCACGAGATCGTCCTCCGCCACCGCCGACTTCTTCAGGTGCTCACGCAAGCGATCGATATCGAACTTGACTCCGGAGATGCGCTCCAGCGTGGGGATGACCTCCTCCTTCAGCTGCTTCACCATGTACTCGATCATGTTCTTGGTGATCTTGCCGTCGCCCATATAGGGCGTGTGCAGCATGATCGTCTCGCATTTGTACTGTTCCCGCAGCAGCTCGAACCACTTCATGAAGGTGAAGCAGCCCGTGTACGACAGCAGCAGCACGTCGGGGTCCGGCAGCCGCTTGCCGTTCGGGCCGATGTTGCCCTTGGCCATCATGCCTATGTCGGACTTGACGTAGGTGCAGACGTCCTCCGAATGGCCGATCTTCTCCGCTTCCAACACGTAGGCACCCGACTGCTTGCGCAAGCCGCTCTGGATGGCATTGACCTCCGGCAAGTTGTTGAGAAGATCGAAACACTTGATCAGCTCGTTGAGATTGCCCGGCACGAAGGTTGCGCACACCTTTTCGCCGGTCTGCGGCACGCTTGTCAGGCGGTCGTAGTGCGCGGCCATCATCTCCTTCTGCTTCACCATCGAATCGTCTTTGGCCACCGGCTTGCGCGGGGCTGCCTTCGGCGTCGTAATTACGGTCATGCTCCGCTCCACAGCTTGATCGAGTCGGCGAAGGTCCCGGCCTGCTCTCTGATGGGCTGCATCTGCCCGGAATTTTCCGCGTACTTGAACGCGATGTAGGGAATCCCCGCGTCCTTCAGGACGTGCTGCAGCATCGGCCGCTCGAGCAGAGCTGGATCGCAGAAGCTCGGGCAGGCAAAAATCACGCCTTCCGCGCCTGTGCGCCGCACGGCGCGAACCAGATGCTGCCCTTTCTCGCTGAGATTGGGCTCGTACTTTGCGGCGGTCGCCTCGGAGTGATGCAGAAAGGCCAACGCGAGATTCTGCAGCGGGCTCCCTTCGGTGGCAACGTCGGCTGTGAGCCAGCGCGTGACCAGCAGCAGGTCGTCGTCGACGACGTAGCAGCCGGAGAGCTCGAGCGACTTGATCAGATTGAGCGGCGGCTGCTCGCAGAACACTCCGGTCAGAACGACGCGGCAGTTGTCGCGCCGGGGCCGCTCGTCTTGCTCCGCTGCCGCCAGATAGTCGCGAATCATTTTCGAATGTTCTTCCACCGGCAGCACGAGCCCGGCGCGCAGCACGAGATAGACTTCTGCCGCAGGCATTTGCCAAGGCCGCTCCGCCCTGAAGGCGTACAGCTCGCGGACCAGCCGGCGGTTCTCGTTGAAGACGGAGATCGAATGGCGCAGCTCGTCGTCGCTGATCGGCTTGCCGCGGAGCTCGCCGAGCGCCTCGGTCAGCTCGGACAGCTCGTTGACGTAGTAGTTGCCACCGATATCGTCCTTGTAGTTCTGCGGCACGTCGAAGTAGCGAACGTAGACGTTCGGAAACATCATCTTCCACATGCCGGAAAGGTTGCGGATGACGTCGCAGATCGACGGAAAGAGCATGCCGTCGACGAAATCCAGCCTGCCCGACACGCCGAGTTCGACGGTGGAGCGTGGAATGCGACAGATGTAGCTCTGATAGTAGGCGTCGCCATGGATCACCTCGAGCTGGTCGCCGCCGCCGACGATTCCAAGCGGCAGCATTCCGGCAGCGTGAATGATCTCGCGCGGTACGTAGATCGGCAGATAGCCGACGACCTTGCGGCCGGGCTCCGCCGCCTTCCACGCGCGCGCCGTCGCAAACGACAGATCGTCGAAAAGGGCCTGAGCGCGCGCGATTACGCCGGCCGCCTTCGACCCGTTCAATGATGTTGCCATTGCGGCGCCCTCTTGGCGGTGAAGGCATGCAAGCCTTCCACCGCATCGTGCGTCTTCATGAGCTGATCGAGGTAAATGCGCTCGACGGATTGGATCTTGGCCCTGACACGCGCCGCATAGTCGACACGTGCCGCTTTGACGGCATGGCGCAACGAGCTCGCGCTCTTCGGCTGCAAATGCTCGTCGAAGTATCGCAATGCGGCACGTTCCGGGTCGGCGGCGGCCTGGCATGCCATGCCCATCGCAACCGCATCGCTGCCGCAGATGGCGCGTCCCGACAACAGCAAGTCGATCGCGCGTGCCGGACCAATCAGCTCCGGCAATAGACAAGAAGCCGCGGGCGCGAAGACACCGAGCTTGATCTCTGGCTGGCCGAGCGTGGCGTCGGGGGCGACAAAAACAAGGTGCCCGGCGAGCGCAAGCTCGAGCCCTCCGCCGAGGCACTGGCCACGCACTGCCACCAGCACCGGGAACGGCGACTCCACCAGCCGCAAAATGAGCCGGTGAATTCCCTGCAGCATCGCCGCGCATTGGTCCGGCAGGTGCTCCTCGACGCTCGCCCCGAAGCTGAAATGCGGCCCCTCCGCATCCAGAAGGGCGGCAGCGAGCTTGCGATTGCCCAAGTGCTCGAACAGCGCGGCGTCGAGCGCCCCGATCATGGCGGCATCGATGATGTTCGCCTTCGGTCGGTCGAGGCGCAGACGCAGGAGCCGTCCTTCCGCTTCAAGCCACACTTTCACCGGCGCGGTCATGACTTCCGCGCCTTCGGTTGAATGGCGTCCGTGAGCTCGTCGGACCACGGCGCGTTCGCCGCCAACGCACGCCGCAGAGCGATGAAGTCGACCTCGCGGCCAGTTTCGCGGGTCCCCTCATTGAACGCCCGGAACCCGGCGCGCGCCTCCGTCATCATGTTGAGCGCAAGCCAAGCGCGGGAATTCTCCTTGTTGCGGTTCCATGCATCGAGCTTCGGCTTGCGCAGCTCCTCGACCGTCTTGGTCGTGCAATCGGGGAAGGTGTAGAGCAGCTTTGTGCATAGGCCTTCGACCTTCTCATCGAGCAGGCTCAGATCGACCTTGCCGCGCTTGAGCACATCCTGACCGGCCTTCAGCGCGTCCCCCGTCTTCGGCTTGCCGAATACGAAGCGGCCATACTCGTCGGTGATGCGGCTCGTCTCGACCAGCGGGTTGGCGACGAACGCTCCGTCGACCTTGAGGGCCGGAGCGATGTCCGTGATCATGCCCATGAAGTAGGCTTCATGGGCGGAGAACGGCTCGCATAGAACACAGGCTGCCATCGCTCTCTCGGCGCCGATCACGACGGGCAGGAAGTCGGTGGCGCCTCCGATCGGGGCGGAGCCGTGTTTGGGGCCGGCTTGACCGAAGCGAACGAGGTCCTGCGCCACCGAGAAGTCGCAGGCCATGCCGATCTCCTGGCCGCCGCCGATGCGCATGCCGTTCACACGGCAGATCACCGGCTTGTCGCAGGCGAGGATCGCAGACACCATGTCGTTGAAGAGCCGCATGTAGGCGCGGTATTCTTGCGGCTTGCCCGCGTAGTACTCGGCGTATTCCTTGGTGTTGCCACCGGTGCAAAAAGCCTTGTCGCCCGAGCCGGTGAACACCACGGCAACGATGTCCCGCGCGGCGCTGGCGTCCCGAAAGCCAAGGATCACAGCCTTGACCATGTCGGTGGTGTAGGAATTGAACTGCGTCGGGTTGTCGAGCGTGATCCATGCATTGTAGAGACCGGCGACCGGCTTGCCGTCCTCGCCTTTGACGGGCCGTTTCTCGTAGCGAACACCTTTGCCGATCGCCTGGCGCAGGTGTTCGGCAACGAGGTTGTGGTCCTTCGCCTCCCGCTCGCTGAGGCCGGCGTTGCGAATGGCTTCGACGGTCATGCTCGTGCTCCTCAATGGCTGGGGACAAGAACGGCGCGCCGCTTCAGCGCTCCGGCGTGAGCGGCCTCGAACACGCGATTGATCTCGCTCAGAGGGTGCTTCTCGACGAACGGCGCAACCTTTACGCGGCCGTTGAGCACGAGCTCGAGAGCGTGAGGGTAGAGCTCCGGCGGACAGCACCAGTTGCCGATCGCGCGGGCGTGGAAAGCCATCAGGTTGGACAGCCTGACCTCCACCTTATCCATGGTGAAGCCGACCACGGCGAGTGTCGCCCCGTGATTGAGAAGGCTGAATGCCGTCTCCTGGCCGGCGCGGGTGCCCGAGCATTCAAAAATGATCCATTCGCTTTGGCGCAAGCCACGCTCCTTCGCGAATTTCTGAATCGCCGACTTGATATCGCGGGACGACATCTGCCGGGCATTCAAGACCAGGCTGGCGCCCTGACCCGCCACGGCCGCGAGCTTGTCATCGCTCACATCGATCGCGACAACCACGCCACCGACCGCGCTCGCGATCTGGGCGGCGTACCCGCCCACGCCGCCGACGCCGTTGACGATGACCAGATCACCCTCCGTGACGCCTGCCTGAACCACAGCCTGATAGGGCGTCGTTACGGCATCCGCGACCACGGAAAGATCGGCAAGATCGATTCGCGCGGCTGCCAGCCGCGCTTCGTCGACTGCGCACAATCCCTGCGCCGGCACGACGACATGAGTGGCAAAGCCACCGTGGATATCATTGCCGGGCATTTTTTGGTTCGGACAGATCGTGGCCTTGCCGCGTCGACACGCATCGCAATGGCCACAAGGGATGACGGCCGGAACGATGACAGCCCGGTCAGTCCACCAAATCGCGTTCGCTCCCCCCTCCAACACCCGGCCGCTGATCTCGTGGCCCAGCGTCAATGGCAGTTCGTGCTTGGTGCGGACGCCGTCGTAGTAGTAGCCGAGATCCGTGTGGCAAACGCCGCAGCCGGCGATCTCGATCAACACCTCGTCCGGCCCGGGCGTAGGAGTCTCGATTTCCTCTTCGACAAGAGGTTCGCCCTTGCCTCTCATCAGCCAGCGAGCCGATCTGCCCATCCCTACCCCCAATCTGGCCGACAGACGCATCCGCGTCGGCCGCGTGAGCTTCTGGGTTGATCGGCATTTTCCGCTGCCCGTCCGGTCGCCCGCCTTGATCTAAAGCAAGGCGGGCAAAAAAAAAGCATTCTAGTACCGAAATAGGTGTTGGGAGCCCTTCTGCCATAGCCAGGCTCCGGGAGCCGCCTCAACGAACGGGGCCGATATGAAAGATTCACAAAGCATTTCAATCGCCTTCGTCGGCAGCGGTGGTGCCGGCGCCCTCACCGCCGGCAACTTCCTGCTCGAGGCTGCATGCGCCGCCGGATGGCAGGGCCTGCTCACGCGATCGGTTGGTCCTCAGATTCGCGGTGGTGAAGCCGCCGCTCTGGTGCGCCTCGCCACGCACTCGATCGAATGCATGCCCGAGCAGTTCGACGTTCTCATCGGCATCGACTGGCTCAATGCCCAGCGCTTCGGCGCCGAAATCGAGGTGGGCCCCCAGAGCCTGGTGATCGGCGATCCGCGTGGCGGAGCACTGCCGCCGCGCGTTGCTGCCGCCGGCGCGCGTGTCGTCTCCGTCCCCATGAAGGACATGGCCAAGGCGATCCCCGATGGACGCACCAACATGATCGCGTTCGGCATCGCTGGAAAGCTGCTGGGGCTCAGTCAGGATGTCTGCTCGGCCCTGCTCGCCAAGCGGCTGGGCGACAAGGGACAGGCCGCAATCGAAGCCAGCCAGGCCGGCCTGCAGGCGGGATACGATTCCCTCCGTGATCTCGAATTCAACTTGCGCCTTGCTCCGCCCAAGCAAAGCGCCACGAAAAGGTGGCTCGTGTCGGGAAACGAGATGACCGCGCTCGGCGCGGTCCGTGGCGGCATTCGCTTCGCCGCCGCCTATCCGATTACCCCTGCGACCGAAATCCTCGAATGGCTCGCCCCAAATCTCGTCAAGGCCGGAGGCGCGCTGCTGCAGGCCGAGGACGAGCTCGCCGCCATCAACATGATCATCGGCGCATCCTACGGCGGCACGCCATCGTTGACCGCAACATCAGGGCCAGGCCTGTCTTTGATGATCGAGGCGCTTGGACTCGCGACCGCTGCGGAAATTCCGCTCGTCATCATTGACGTGATGCGCGGCGGGCCGTCCACGGGCATCCCCACCAAATCCGAGCAGGCGGACCTGAACATCGCCGTCTACGGATGCCATGGCGACGCGCCACACCTGGTGCTGGCGCCACAGTCCGTCGGCGATTGCCTGTTCACGACCCAATGGGCTGCTTATCTCGCCGAGGCGCTGCAAACGCCCGCCATCGTCTTGTCCGACCAGTTCATCGGCCAAGCACGTGCCGCCATCGGCCGGCCGGCCGATGTCGCCTTCGTCGGCCAGCGCCGCACTGCCAACGACATCGGCAGTGCAGCCGGTGCGTACCGGCGCTATGCGATCGCCAGCAGCGGCGTCTCGCCGATGGCGCTGCCCGGTACGCCCGGCGGCCAGTACACAGCCGACGGTCTCACGCACAACGAGCGTGGGGTTCCCACCAGTGCCGCGTCGGACCACGAGGCCCAGCTCGACAAGCGGCAGCGCAAGCTCGAGCGGTTCGCCTATGGCGACCATTGGGCAACGATCGAGGGCGACGGCGATCTTGCGGTGGTGACCTGGGGGTCTCTCACCGGCGTGGCGCGTGAAGCGATCGGCCGGGTCAACCGGGACGGCGTCGAGGCGAGCCTGCTGGCGCCGCGCCTTCTCTTCCCCGCCCAGCCGGCAGGCTTCGCAGCCGCTCTCGAGGGCAAGAAGCGCGTTCTGGTGGTCGAACAGAGCCACGGTGGTCAATTCCACCGCTACCTCAGGGCCCATTACGACCTGCCTGGCGTGGTCAAAGTGCTCAACAGGCCGGGCCCGCTGCCGATCAGGGCCAGCGAGATCCACCGCGCGATCATGCAATGGAGATCATGATGTCGAGCGTCGACGAACGCCTCGCCTGCAAGCCGGCCGACTACAAGTCGGACATCAAACCGATCTGGTGCCCGGGTTGCGGCGACTATCACGTGCTGATGTCATTCACGCGGGCGTTTGCCGAACTCGGCTTGCCGCCCGAGCGCATCGTCGTGGTGTCCGGCATTGGCTGCTCCTCGCGCATACCCGCTTACACGAACTGTTACGGCTTCCATGGCGTGCACGGGCGCTCGCTGGCTCTGGGCGCCGGGCTGAAAGTGACGAGGCCCGACCTCACGGTCGTGGTGGCGAGCGGCGATGGCGACGGGTACTCGATCGGCGGCAATCACTTCCTCCACGCCTGCCGCCGCAACATCGACATGACCTATGTGGTCATGGACAATCACATCTACGGCATGACCAAGGGCCAGCCCTCCCCTACCACCGAGCCCGAGTTCGACACCGCGCTGTCCCCCGGAGGCACGGGGCTCAGGCCATTCCATCCCCTGGCGGTGGCGCTCGCATCGGGCGCGAATTTCGTTGCCCGCTGCTTCTCGGGCGAGCCCAACGAGACCGCCTCCATCCTGGTCGAGGCGATCCGGCATCCAGGATTTTCGTTCGTCGAAATATTGAGCCCGTGCGTGACCTTTCGTCCCGATGAGAGGGAGTGGAAGAACCTCGTCCACCGGGCACCCGTCGCGGCCACCAGCGACCCCGCCCGAGCCGCGCGGCGAATCATGACGGACGATGGCTTCAACCTCGGCATTCTCTATCGCGGCGACCGCAAGCCCTATCAGCCGGCGGTCGGGCACACGAGCATCGACTTGTCCGAGCTGGAGAAGGATTTCGAGCTATGAGCAATGCGCCGACAGTCTCCAGCCTCGCCGACCTATTGGCGGTTGCCTACCAAATCGAGGCCGATGCGGTGGAGCGTTACGATCTGTTGGCCGGTCAGATGGAGACCCACAACAATCCCGAGCTCACCGCCGTGTTTCGCGATCTGGCCCGGGCGGAAGGAATCCACCGCGACGAAATTCAGCGGCTCGCCGGCGACATCGATGTGATCGCGCATGCGCGCCGGATGGCGAAATGGGCGCGCGGCGAGAGCCCCGAAGAGGCCGATCTTGGCGCGGCGCACTACATGATGACGCCGTGGCATGCGTTAGAGCTGGCGCTCGCAGCCGAGAAGCGCGCACTCGCCTTCTTCAAGTCCGTCGTGGAGACGGCAACGGACCCCCATATCACGAAGATGGCGGAGGAATTCGTCGAGGAGGAGACCGACCACGTCAATCTCGTGTACCGGCTGATGAACAAGTATCTTCTGCCTCCCCACTCGTGGTCGGAAGACCTCGACCCGCCGATCCCGCAGGATTAGTCGGGTTGCCTGCGCCTCCGTTTGTCGTTGCCGCTGTCGGCGCCGCGATCAAGTGGCCTGCTTGCGCTGGTCCCTTACGCGCACTGCCTTGCCTTGCGAGCGCGGAACCTCGCCAGGGGATTTGACCACAACCTTGCAGCTCACGCCGATCAGCGACTTGATGTGGTGGGTGATCTCCTTGGCTTTGCGGGTGCGCTCCATCTCCCCCATGGCCTCCCCCGGCGCGACCTCGACCTCCACCGTCATGGCGTCGAGCGCGCCCTCACGCGTCAGCACGATCTGATAGTGCGGCGCGAGCCCGGGAAAGCCAACGAGCACCGCTTCCACCTGCGAGGGATAGACATTCACCCCGCGGATAATGAGCATGTCGTCGTCGCGTCCGGTCACGCGCATGATGCGCACATGGGTGCGGCCGCAGGCGCACGGCTCGTTGCTCAGCCGGGTGATGTCGCGCGTGCGGTAGCGGATCATCGGCAGCGCCTCCTTGGTGAGCGTGGTGATGACCAACTCACCGGTTTCCCCCATCGGCAGCGGCCGAAGCGTCTCGGGGTCGATGATCTCGAAAAGGAAATGGTCCTCCCAGCCATGCAGTCCGGATTGGGCGACGTGGCACTCGCAGGCCACCCCAGGCCCCATGATCTCCGACAAGCCATAAATATCGATGGCCTTGATGCCGAGCCGCTCTTCGAGATCGCGACGCATGGCGTCGCTCCAGGGCTCTGCGCCGAACATGCCCAAGCGCAACGACGACTGGCGCAGGTCGACCCCCATCCCCGCGGCGACCTCTGCAATGTTGAGCGCGTATGAGGGCGTCGCACACAGCACGTTGGCGCCAAAGTCCTCGAGAAGCGTGACTTGCCGCTCGGTTCCACCGCCAGACAAAGGCACCACCGTGCAGCCGAGCCGCTCCGCGCCGTAATGCGCCCCAAGCCCACCGGTGAACAATCCGTAGCCATAGGCATTGTGAACGATATCGCCGGGGGAGACGCCAGCGCACGCAAGCGAACGGGCCATCAGGTCGGCCCACCGATCGAGGTCACCCTTGGTGTAGCCCACAACCGTGGCCTTGCCCGTGGTCCCCGACGAGGCGTGCAGGCGAAGGAGCTTCTCCCGCGGCACCGCAAACATGCCGAA